>MGVM01000193.1 GCA_001800495.1 Elusimicrobia bacterium RIFOXYB2_FULL_48_7 | reverse complement strand
TGGACATGCAGGGGCTAAAAAAACGCATACAGGACTACCGTCCTTCGGTAGCCGGGCTGACAAGCACCTCGCCGGTTTTCCCAGCGGCAATAGAGATCTGCGATGCGATTAAAAGCATTTCCCAGGATATAAAGACCGTTGTGGGCGGCATACACCCTACGGTGGCCCCGGACGACTGCATAAAACCCGCAAGTATCGACTTCATAGTTATCGGCGAAGGCGAGAAAACCATCGTTGAACTGCTTGACGCGCTCCAAAAGGCCGCTTTCGGTGACCTGTCGGCAATACACGGATTAGCCTGGAAGCCGGGCGGCACAGTTAAAATAAACGTTCCCAGGGAACTTATCAGTGACCTGGACACCATCCCTTTTCCTGCCCGCCATTTATTCAGGAACCAGGCTTACACTTACCCCGATTCGCTGTCAAAAAGGACCTTCCCAATAATAACCAGCCGCGGCTGCCCCGGCAACTGCACTTACTGCTGCACGCAGAATATCTTCGGCAGGCATTTCCGCGCCAGAAGCGCAAAGAGCGTGGTTGACGAAATAGAGATGCTTGTGAAAAAATACCGCGCGCAGGAAATACACATCTGGGACGATAATTTCACCACCCTGAAAAACCGCGTGTTTGAAATAAACGATGAGCTCAAAAAAAGAAAGATAAAGGTTAAATTCGCTTTCCCGAACGGACTGAGAGCCGATTTCTTAAGCCAGGATGTCCTGCAGGCCCTGAAGGACATGGGCGTGTACAGCGTGGCGGTCGGCGTGGAATCCGGCGTCCAGCAGATCCTGGACAACGTGAACAAGCGGGTAAAGCTGGAAAACATTGTTTCGGCTTTTGAACGGCTTAAAAAAATGAAATTCGAAACCTGGGCGTTTTTTCTTTTCGGGCTTCCCGGGGACACAAAGGATACGATCAAACAGACAACCGAATTCGCGGTGAAGCTCAACCCCGACATAGCCAAGTTCCATATCCTGAAACCGTTCCCGGGGACAGAAGTATACAGGCAGTTGAAAGCGAAAAACCTGATTACCTCGGAGGATTTGAGAAAATACGGCATACACACCGAACCGGTACATCACCTGGAGAACCTGTCCGCCGGGGAACTCTTGCAGCTCCAGCAGGCCGCCTACCGGAGATTTTTCTTCAGGCCAGGTAAAGTGATCCAGCAGGTGCTGAGGCTGAAAACCTGGAACAGGGTGCGGCTTAACTTCCTGACCGGGGTTAAAGTGCTGAAAAGCGGGCTTGTGGGGAAAAAATAATGAGAATAAAGTTCCTGCTCATTCCTGTTGCGCTCTACTTGGTTTTTGCCGCCGGGCTTGTGTTCGTTCAAAGGCCCAACCCGGATGAAACGCCTTTTTCCAGCGCGGCCATAACGTTTATACAGCACGGTTACATGGGTATACCCAAAGGTATGGGTATAACCAGCAAGGAATTTGACCTCCAGCTGGACAAATACGTTTACATCCACCCGCCGTTCGGGATACTGGCGCAGGCGGCATGGATGAAGGTATTTGGGATCGGGCTTTTCAACCTGAGGTTCATGGCGGTGTTTTTCGGGCTCCTGGGCCTGCTGGCATGGTATAAAATACTGGAAAAACTAGGGGTCGATAAAAAAGCCATTCTGCTGATACTTATCATGATCGCCCTGGAATTCAACTACAACCGGCGCGGCGCCGAGGGAAGGGTGCTTGACATAATGTGCTCCGCCCTCGCTTTCAGCGCCTGGGCAAGCTACCTGTCTTTCAGGGAAAAACGCTTTGCCATTTCGCTTTTTTTATCAGGCGCGTGCATCGTGATGTCGGGGCTTACCCACCCTAACGGGATAATCGGCTTGTTCGGGCTTGTTTTCCTGGTTTTATATTATGACAGAAGGAACCTGAACATAAAAAATATCGCAGTTTTCCTGGTCCCTTTTTTGATCGGTGCCGCGGGGTGGGGGGCATACATCCTCCAAAACGTAGAAGTATTCAAGACCCAGATCAGGTGGCAGTATTTGAGCGCAACGGGTTTTCATCCCGGGCTCAACCTTCAGACCGTAATGTACGATATCAAGAGCAGGTACCTCCTGGCTTACGGTTATATTGAAAACCAGGGCTTCCCGATTTATTCCGTCCTTCCCCTGTTCATACTTTTGATGTATTTCTTTTCCGTTGTTTTTACCGGCATAAATGCGGCAAAAACCCGCAAAGAGAGTGAGCCGGAAGCGGCACGCCCGGAGCGAATAATATTTGCCCTCACCATGATCTGTTTTCTTTCCCTTATGTTCCTTTCATCCCACAAATGGACATACCACCTGTGCCTGATAGTCCCTTTATTCGCGGCCTGCACCGGTATTTTCTGGGCAGGTTTAAAGGCGGGCTCGTTCCCGAAACACCTGCTCACCGCCGCGGTCATAATAAGCATGGCGTTGTCATCCGGCGTGAATTTCTACCGCTTCAAGAGAAACAGCTATTTCAGGGATTATGCTCCTTACATGAAAAAGATAGTCAGGGAAATCAGGCCGCAGGATACAGTCATAGGGCCTTCCTACGCGGGGTTCCTGTTCGGTTTTGAAAGAGTGAGCGTGGATTTCAACCTGGGCCGCGAAAACGGCAACAGGCCCGAATACATTATAATCGACCCTGAATACACCATGGTGATAAATGGTTATAAAAGTAAAGACCCCAAATTGTATGCCTACACGCAAAAAGTCCTGAGCGCCGAGTACCTGATTTTCGATGACGGCCCCCTTTTCAAAGTGTATAAGTTACTTAGATAATACCCCTCAAGGTTAGCTTGCCGAATCCATAAACGTGAAAAAGTGAGAAATTTTATATATTTTCACGTTTATATTGACAAAAACGTGAATATTGTATAAAATATTGATATATGACAAAAATACTCAACGTATTTAGCAGTATAAATTCACTCCGTGAAAGGTACTATAAAGCCGCTACTGGTAAGGATGAACTGATTAAGCTTATCCTTGAAACCGAGGTGGCTGAACAGGTTTATAACTCAAATGCCATAGAAAACAGCACTCTTTCTCTTGAAGAAACAGAAAAGATACTTTTACAAATTAACCTGGACAGGTATATCACTGAAAGAGAAATTTTTGAAGCAAAGAACCTGGCCCGGGTGGTTTCTTACATAGATTTAAGAGCCAAGGAACAGGAACTGACTTTAGAAGTAATTTTATTGCTTCACAAAATGTTGATTTCAAATATTCGCGACGATGTTGCAGGAAGATTCAGGAAAGATGATGAGTTTGTGCGGGTGGGAAGCCATATTGCGCCCAATCCAAAAGAAGTTACCCAACGGCTTGAAAAAATGCTGGCTGAATATAACGCTGCAAGCCATCAAAGTATTATTAAAAGGATTGCAAGGCTGCATCTTGCTTTTGAATATACCCACCCTTTTGTCGATGGTAATGGCCGTATCGGGCGGGTCCTTAATAATTATTTGTTGATACGGGAAGGGTTTGTCCCAATAAATATAAAATTTATTGACAGGAAAAGATATTATGAAGCGTTTATGCAATTTGACGAAAAAGGATTGTCGGCGATCATGGAAGAAATAGTGGGTAAGGCGCTTACTAACAGCTACCATAAACGCTTGGCCTATATGGAAGGCAAAAAAATCATTACTCTTGCCGATTTCGCGAAAAAAAACAAGCTATCACATTCCGGCCTTATAAATAAGGCCACGCGGCAAACCATCGAGGCATTTTTGGAGAAGAATATTTGGAAAATCGGGATTGATTATGACAAGAAATAGTATTTCAGGGGCAAATATAGAAGAATAGTATAACAATAAATTAAATAGCATACTCAATGGTATGCTAACTGGGTTAAATGGCAAAATGTTTAATTGGGTAATATCGGTTCAATTAGGTTATTTAATAGGTAATATCAGGACAAGTCAAGAGTTATTTAATTGACAAAATACGCTATTTTTAATACAATTCTCCTGAGGAAAAATTAACAGTTTTTTGACGGAAAAAACCATGACAAAGATACTTGTTACAGGCGGCGCAGGTTTCATAGGTTCGTTCCTGGTTGACGCGTTGATAGCTGACGGGAACAAGGTGACGGTCTACGACAATCTTGACCCGCAGGTCCATCCCGGCAGGAAGATCCCCGGATACCTCAACAAGAAGGCGGATTTTGTCAGGGGCGACGTTCTGAACTATAATAGTTTCAAGAAGGTTCTGCTCAATACCGACTACGTGGTGCACCTGGCCGCGAAAGTCGGGGTAGGCCAGTCACAGTACGAGATAAGCAAGTACGTCAATGTGAACATAGGCGGGACCGCGAACCTGCTTGATATACTGGTAAATAACAAGAACAAGGTGAAGAAAATAGTGGTCGCCGCGTCGATGTCCAGCTACGGCGAAGGCATCTATGCCTGTAAAAAATGCGGCAAAGTCCAGCCCCCCTTAAGAACAAACGCCCAGATGGCAAAAAAGCAGTGGGAATTGTTGTGCCCGGACTGTGGCTGCGTGCTCAAGCCGGTGCCTACGCCGGAAACTGCAAGAATGAACTCTAATTCCATCTATGCCATCACGAAAAAGACTCAGGAAGAAATGGTGCTCAATATTGGCAGGACCTACAACATCCCGGCTGTGGCGCTGAGGTTTTTCAACGTGTTCGGGCCCAGGCAGTCGCTTTCAAACCCGTATACGGGTGTCGCGGCGATATTCATGTCCAGGATAAAGAACAACAACAGGCC
>MGVM01000192.1:4830-5051 GCA_001800495.1 Elusimicrobia bacterium RIFOXYB2_FULL_48_7 | reverse complement strand
GATCATAAGTATAATATCACGAGTTACCTCCAGAATACGAAATATCCAAAAAAGGAAAGCAGATATTTTGTGGAAATTGAAAAATCCTCTTAGACTGTGGAGAGAATAGTGACCGGCATCTCTGAAGCGCCCGGTGGCAATTATACTTTAAAATTCAAAATCCTAAGAGATGACAGGAAAACGCCATATGAGATTGAATTGCCTGTGGCAATAAATTCAGG
>MGVM01000192.1:0-4735 GCA_001800495.1 Elusimicrobia bacterium RIFOXYB2_FULL_48_7 | reverse complement strand
CTGTAACGGTAAAATGCAACAAAGAGGGCTATGATGTCAGCCCGCTGATACTCGGGCACAATAATTCAGGCATGTACAGCAAGGACTCGCTGGTTGATCCGTGGGTGATAGACGCAATAAGAAATGCGCCGCTGAAATTATTAAGGTTCCCGTGCGGGTTGACAAGCGGCAGGTACGACTTCAAATACAATAATTATGAAGGAAGGCATTTTGACGGCACTGCCTGGCAAACAAATGTGCCTTCCCTGGAAGATGAATTAATGTTCTGCAGCACTGTTGGGGCCTCGGCGCTGATTACGGTCAATGTGCCCTTTGCCGGCCCTAACGGCACAGTATACGCAACCGGCCAGGAACCCTACGGTGATTTCGCCAGCTATACCGGTTATCCCGGCACAGATACACCGGATACACGCGCTCAGTATGCAGCAGACATGGTTGCCCACGTTAAAAGCTTATGCGCGTCCAGGGGCTGGGCAAAACCTGTTTATTACCAGATAGGAAATGAAATGCTCCTGTCCAGGTTTGGGTTGAATTTCACAACATATACTTATTATCACACAGCCTATTATGCAAAAATGAAAGCAGTTGACCCGGACATAAAGATTGTCAGCGGGCATGAAACAAACATCAATGACTGGGGTACAACGCCCGCGCAGGCGGTCCAGGCGCTCGGGAACATAACGGATGTTTATGACATGCACTTTTACCCGGGTTACGTTTCAATATCATCAAAAGTTTTTTCCGCCTGCATTGAAGACGGCAGTTACGGCACGATAACGAAACTGAGGGAAATCTCGACCGGCAGGGATTTTGTCGCCGCCCAGAAGGACAATTATGTCAAAAGGATCAGGGACGCCTATGCGCTTTATTGGCCGAACCGCGCTTATGCCCTGTCAAACAGCGAATGGGGGGACGAAGCTGGCAGCGGCCCCTCCATATTCAGCCAGTACCCCGGCGCGATTTTTGCGGCACATGAATACTCAAGGCATATACTCAACGGTTATGTGTTTTCCTGTCCCTGGAACAACTACAGCCTTTCATCCACCAGCATCCTGGCGATGATGTATGTGGGAAACGCGAACCACTTCAAGAAACCGAGGTATTACGTTTACGGCATTTTGAAAAACGTAGGGAACAAACTGGTTGAATGCAGTGTTTCCGACGGAAAAACCGACCTGCATGATCTTGTCGCCACCGCAAGCAAAAGAAGCGATGACAGCTTGTGCATTACCCTGCTGAACTTAAGCGATAAAACAACCTACAACACGCAGGTCAATGTCGGCTATTACCATATGAACGGGAATATTGACGTGACAGCCATGAATTCTACAAACACCTATAACAACTGCCCCGGGCCCTCAACCTATACGCTTACCGGCATGGCAAACGGTTTTGTTTATACGGTTGAGCCATTTTCCTTCCATTCCCTGGTAATTAAAGGGACGTTTAACCTGGATTATTCGTCTCCGGTTATATCAAACATTAAAACTATGGCTTCAGGCGGGAATAAAATCAGCATAACCTGGACAACGGATGAAAATGCCTCTTCACGGGTGGAATACGGCCTTAACGGGGCGTATGGGAATTTAACCCGGGAAGACACAACCCTGGTTGAAAACCATTCCGCGGTTCTCAGCGGCATTAAGCCGGAAACGCTGTACCATTACAGGATAATTGCCAGGGATGACTCTGACAACACGACTGTCTCGCCGGACCATACTTTTAAGGCACTGCCCGCGAATACCCGGGCATTTCCCAACCCGTGCAACATAAGCAAGAATCCCGTGAAATTCATCTTAACCAACAACAAGGGAGGGGAAGCCGCCATTTATACCGTAAGCGGCCGGCTTATAAAAAAGCTTACTGCTGCCGCGCCTGCGGAGGAAATTTCCTGGGACGGCACAAACATTGACGGCGAAAAACTCAGCAGGGGAATTTACATTTATAAGATCACCAGCACCGCCGGTGATTCAATAACAGGCAAGATAGCACTTACGAAGTAAGTGTTATCGCAGTCCTCGTGTCTTTAACGGGGAGAAAATAGCGCTTACAAAATAGGAGAATGGCATGCTTAATGACCTGGTAACAATTGGGATGACAGCGGATGAATGTAGATCAGCCTTAAGAAAAGCAAGGTTAAAAATCGGCAAAACCATGGGAGTTGCTCCGGATTTTACGATAAAACCGAAATACGAAATCCTGAAAAAGTACACCGGCTACGGGTTGGAACACCGGCTGATAAGTTATAAGGTACTCCCAACCGCGGAAAACAGGGCGGTTTTAGTTTTACCGAAGAATTTCGACGCTTCAAAAAAATACCCCTGCGTGCTCTGCTTGCACGGCACCACCCTGGCAGGAAAACTCGGGAACGTTGACCCCGTGAAGTCGCCGCACAGGGCTTACGGGATTGAGCTGGCGCAAAAGGGATATGCAGCGTTTGTTCCTGACCAGTACCCGTTCGGCGATTACTGCGGACCGTCATGCCGTGACCTGCACGGGACAATGAGGAAACATTACGAAAGCTTTTACAGAAAATACCCGAAGTGGTCCATTGACGGCAGGAGGCTGTGGGATATGCAGCGCGCGCTAGACGTAATTGAAACAATGAAATTCATTGACTCAAAGAATATCGGAGCCATCGGTAATTCGCTCGGCGGCCGGTCGGTTATGTACATCACTGCCTTTGACCGCAGGATAAAAGCCGCTGTTTCTTCTACCGGTGTCAGCCCAAACGCTACAAACATTTACCGTAATATTACCGGCTTGGGAAAATACAACAGCCCGCTGCTTTCAGAAAACATGCGCAAGACCGGCAAGCCGGTTTTTGATTACCACGAAATGATCTCCCTGTGCGCCCCGCGCGCCCTGCTGATGCTGGAGCCGTTCAATGACGAATACAACCCTGATGTTACGGCGGTAATTGAGTGTTTCCACAAAGCTTCAAAGGTATACTCGCTATTAAAGGAACCAAAAAAGGTTGAACTGCTCGTGCACGGCGACGGGCACGATACCCAGCCGGACAAAAGGGAAGCTGCGTACACGTGGTTCGATAAATTCCTGGTTCAGTAGTTGCCCATTCATGGGCTGTGTGAAACCATACATCGCCGATAAATCGGCAACTACATAACAATAACATTAGGATGGTGCTTATGAATTCCAAACAAAGATTTTTAACCGCGCTGAAAAAAGGCAAACCGGACTGCGTGCCGGCATCCCCGGATTGTTCAAACATGGTCCCCTGCAAGCTTACCGGCAAGCCCTTCTGGGACATTTACCTTTACGGCAACCCGCCGAAACACATCGCCTACCTTGAGATGCTCAAAAAATTCAAGTTTGAAGGCGGCTGGGAAACTGGCCCCGGGCTGGGCAGAAGCAAAGAAGACAAGGTCGAAACCGAGAGCAAAATCATAGAGAAAACAGACGAATGCATTACCACAAAAAATATCCTGCACACTCCCGAAGGCGACCTGTGGAATGAAATTGTCTACTGGAAAAACAGCCCTCCTACCCAGAAAAGAAGGATAATCAAGGATGTTGAAAAGGACTTCAAACTCTATCTTAAATATTTCTTCCCTGACCCGGCCAGCTGTGATGACGCTGAATTCCAGAAGTGGAAACAGGCAATTGGTGATTCAGGTGTAGCGGCGCTCGGCGTGAGCCCTCCGGGTTTTCAGTGCCTGATAAGCGATTTTGACGGCGGGCTGGAAGCCATCACTTACGCGTATTATGATTACCCTGAACTTTTTGAGCAATACAAGGAAATTTTTGAAAACCACGCTGTGCTGGAAATGAAAAGGGTTATCCAGGCAAAACCGGATGTCATCCGGACAGGCGGTTCCGGAACTCTCACCCTGCAGTCACCTGAGATATTCAGGAAACTCGGCCTTCCATGCCTGAAAAAAATCACAAAAATGGCCAAAGACGCCGGGATACCTACGCTGGTCCATTCCTGCGGCAAGGAAAAAGAACTCGTGCAGATTTGCGCTGATGAAACAGACCTGGACGGCATCAACCCGCTGGAAATACCTCCGATGGGCGACTGTAATCTGAAAGAACTGAAAGCAAAATTCGGCACCAGGATCTGCCTGATGGGCAACCTGCATACCGTTGATGTGATGATGAAAGGCACGGTGAAGCAGGTTGAAGACGCGGCGAAGAAAGCCATTGATGATGCGGCTGAAGGCGGGGCGTTCATACTTTCCACCGGCGATCAGTGCCCCGGAGACACCCCGGAGGAAAATATATTCAAGCTGATAGAGGTTGCCAGGACTTACGGAAAATACTAGGAGAGAGTGATGATAAGCGAAAAACAGCTGTTAAAGAAGATAAGTTTGAACGGCGGAGGCTGGAAACTGCTGCAGCACGAACCTCAGGCCGGCGAGGCAGGCAGCGTTAATATTCCATCAGCCGGGGACAGCGGCTGGATGGCGGCAAGCGTGCCGGGAGACGTGAACGCGGTGTTGCTTGAAAACAAAAAAATCCCCGATCCTAATATCGACGCGCAGGCGCGCGACTGCTACTGGGTGACATCAAAGGAGTGGTGGTACCGCCTGGATTTTGATGCGGTGGAAATCTCAGGAAAAAATGCGGATTTGTGTTTTACATCAGTTGACGGCACCGCGGACGCCTGGCTCAACGGAAAATACCTGGGCGAAATAAAGAACGCTTTCCGGCTGTTGCGGTTCACGGTAGCAGGAGTGCTGAAACCGGCAGGTAACACGCTTTACATCCGCTT
>MGVM01000191.1 GCA_001800495.1 Elusimicrobia bacterium RIFOXYB2_FULL_48_7 | reverse complement strand
CAGGGCAAGCGCGGCCTGCGGGAGCCACATCTGCCAGGAAACCTCGCCCTTGTTCTTCGCGCCTTGCTCGCTGCGTGCGCTACGCTCACTCCGTGAGAAAAATATTGCGTGGATGAGTTTCATGAAGCTCGCCAGTGTCAGCGCCGAGCCGAACATCGCCGCAACAAGGAATAGGACAACCGTCAGCGTGCCGCCGACGCTTATCTTCTCAATTAAGCCCTGGTAAATCATCCACTTTGAGACAAAACCGTTGAACGGCGGTACTCCGGAAATCGCCATGGACGCGGCGGTAAACGCCAGGAAAGTAATAGGCATGCCGCCCCGGCCGGCGAGCCCGCCGAGTTTGTCCAGGTCGGTAGTGCCGGTTTTTTGCTCAATGGAACCGCCGCAAAGGAACAGGCATGATTTATAGATGGCATGGTTGAGCATGTGAAACAGCCCGCCGGCAATGCCGACCGGGTTTCCGGTGCCGATGCCCAGCACCATGTAGCCCACCTGCGATACCGCGTGGTAGGAAAGCAGTTTTTTCAGGTCGTGCTGGACCATGGCCATGAAAACCGCGGCGATTATCGTTATAACCCCGATAAGCATCATCAGGTTTGAAAGCATCGGATTCAGCACAAACAGGTTCAGAGAAATCCTTGCCAACAGGTAAATTCCCAGCAGTTTATCAAGCGAAGCTGGCAGGAACGCTATCACGGGCGCGGGAGAAACCTTCGCCATTTCAGGGATCCAAGTATGGAACGGCATCGCGCCGGCTTTTGCGAAGGCTGCCGCCGCCAGGCACAGGAAGGCAACCGTTGCCAGCCCGGAGCCGCCCGTGGAAAGCTGTATTTTGTCCAGCTGGAACGTGCCCGTTAAAAGATAAATCACCGCGATCGCCAGCACCATAAGGCAATCGGAACCGCCGACAATGATAAATGTTTTTTTCGCCGCCTTCCCGGAATCGCCTCCGGCCGACTGGATCAGCAGGTAAAGCGTCAGCCCGAGAAATCCCCAGAAAACAAGCAGGATAACCAGATGGTTTGCAAGAACCGCCCCAAATGAACTGCCCAGAGAGAACAGCAGGCACGCGAAATACATGTTAAGCTTTGAGCCGGCCGGGAAATATTTCATTGAATAAAGCGTGACAAGGAACCCGAATATACCGGTAAACAGCGCGATGAATCTGCTAAGGTTGTCTATCCTGAACAGTTCAAGGCCGAATAGCTGGTAATTGGAAAGCGGCATCAGGAAAACCACTCCTGACAAAACCAGGCACACAAGCGAGGCCGCCACGGCGAGCAGTTTCACGTATATGCTGTTCTTCCTTGGAAGAAGCAGGCATATTGCACCGGGAACAAATGAATAAAGCAGCAGCATTAGAATCAGTTTCATTCTATTTTTTTGTTCAATTTCCCGCTGATCTCGCGGGTTTTTTCCTGGCACAGGCGTATGAGATCTTTGCCGGAAAGGATTTTTTTGTTAGTTTTCTTGTCTATGACCACGCAGCGTTCCGTGCAGCAGTAGCAGGGGTCGACCGCGCCGAGCGTGATGGCCGCGTCCGATACTGTCCCGCGGGTTGTTGTTATCTGGTTTGTTGCGACATTCATAAAGGAAGGAGCCCTGATCTTGTGCCGGACCGGCCGGTTGGAACCGTCGCTGCGCACATAGTGGAAAACTTCGCCGCGGGGCGCTTCGTGACGGCCTATACCCTCGCCCGCCGGGATATTCTTTATTTTCAAATCAATGTTCCCTTCCGGTTCTTTCTCTAACCCCTTCAGGCAGCCCTTGATTATCTTTATTGACTCGTACATTTCCAGGATCCTGACGACTATTTTGTCAAAAACATCGCCGCTGTGCCTGGTGATGACTTTCCACTCCACCATCCCGTAGGCCGCATAGGGGTTGTCGCGGCGGATATCAATGTCTATGCCGCTGGCCCTGGCTATCGGCCCGACCGCGCAGTAATCTATGGCTTCTTTTTTTGTTAGTGTCCCGATGCCTTTCGCGCGGGACTGGATTACGGGGTCGTCCATTACGGCGCCCCTGAAAAGGTCGATTGCAGGGATCAGATCGTCGCACATTTTTCTGATCCTGGGGATATCGTTATTGGCTATATCCAGCCGCACACCGCCGATCTTGAACATGGCGTAATGCTGGCGGTTGCCGGTTATGAATTCAAACAAGTCAAGCAGCGGTTCCCTGTATTTCCACACCCACATCCAGACGGTATTATAACCGATAAAATGCCCCGCAAGCCCCAGCCAAAGCAGGTGCGAGTGCAGGCGCTCCATCTCGCCGATAATCGAGCGGATATATTTTATCCTGTCGTTTACTCCAATGCCAGCCAGGTCCTCAACCGCGTTCACGTAGGCGAAAGGATGCGAGGTCGAGCAAATGCCGCAAATTCTTTCAACCGCAAAAGCGACCTGGTCGAAATGCTTGCTCTCGGATATTTTTTCAATACCGCGGTGGTTGTAGCCGAGCTCAATGTCGAGCTTGTGGACCTTTTCCCCTTCCACGTAGAGCTTGAAGAACTCCGGCTCTTCCTGGAGCGGGTGGTACGGCCCAATGGGGATGATCGTTTGTTTTTTATGTTCCGTCATTGTTTTCCCTGTCGTAACGGGTAATTGCCGTCCGGCCAGTCATCGGCGAGCAGCAGTTTTTTCAAATTAGGGTGGTTCCTGAAATTAATGCCCAGCATTTCCCACATTTCCCGTTCAATCCATTCCGCTCCTATAAAAAGCGGGGTAATTGAATCTATCTCCGGGTTTACCTTTTCATTTATGAGCACCCGCAGGGAAATGACTTCCCCCGTTTTGTCATTGGAAAAGTGGTAAAGGATCTCAAAGCCCTCGCGCAGGTGAATGCCGGTGGCCGTGATGAAGCGCATTTCCATGCCGTGGAAGAGTATCTTCACCAGTTCTACGATATTGGCGGCATCCACGTCGAAGTAATGCCGCTTCGCGTTTTTCCGGAGGTACTTTATTGTCTTGCTGCCGAATTTTTCCTTGACTTTTTCAGCAATGCTGTTCATTTTACCTCTGTCCCAAAACTTACAATGTACCGGTTTTGGGACTTCGCGCTGCTCAGCCTAGTTCGGCCCTGCTCAGCCTGCTTTCAGGGCTTTTATCAGTTTTACCACGCCCATTATCATGGCTTCCGGTTTGGGAGGGCACCCGGTCACATAAGCGTTCACCGGAATTATCTCATCAAGCGGCTTTACGAAATTATATGAATTTCTGAACAGGTTTCCCCCGCAGGCGCAGGAGCCGATCGCTATAACAACAGCCGGCTTAGGCATCTGTTCATATACAAGTTTTATTCTTTTGGCTGTTTTCATGTTCGGCACGCCTGTAACAAGCATGGCATCCGCGTGCCTGATACTTCCCACAAGCGTCATACCAAACCTTTCCAGGTCATACCTGGGCGTGAGGCAATCGAGTATTTCTATATCGCAATTGTTGCACGGGCTGCACGCCGCGTGATACACATTGATGGATTTAGTAAGGGCTTTTAGTATTAATTTGTTCATAATGGGGACGGTTCTAGTTATTTTTGCCAGTGTTCAATCAAGATATCATATCTTTCGCCATAAATTTTGTGTTCCTATTTGTCAATTATTTTTATTGTAAAATAACTAGAACCGTCCCTGTTATAGCCCCACCAGCGCCAGTATGACCGCCAAGAGCGCGATAGCCGAAACCCAGGTCCAGAAAAACCTGACCGCCTGGTCGATCCGGACGCGCGGATTGGTGTTCTTTATAAGGATTATGATAACAAGTATTGCCGCATATCTCAACAGGTTGCCCCAGACCGTAACTGCCGGCATGAAAATAGCCACAAGGAAACTGGGCACCACGAACAGCATCATCCATTTTGTAAGCTTGAAAATCCCGAGCGGCAGGCCGGAATATTCTATAGCCGGCCCGGCTATGATTTCCTGTTCAGCTTCGGGTATATCAAAAGGAGCTATCGACAGTTTTGCCTGGACGCACAGCACCCCGGAGATAAACGCCAGCACGCCGGCATAGGAATGCAGGACAGCTCCGTTAACAAGCTGATAGCTGACAATATCGCCTATCCTTATGCTTTCGGATTTTATGACTGGAACCAATATTGACAACAAAAACGGCATTTCATAGGACAGTATCAGCTTCATTTCCCGGCTGGCGCCCAGCGATGCCAGCGGGTTGTTTGAGGCGAAACCGCCGATTATGCACGCTATTGAAGGTATGGTTAAAAGATAAACAACGACTATCAAATCGCCCACAAAACTGCCCTGCGGCTGGATCAGCCCCTTCCATACAATCACCGACACGACCGTGACGGCTGAAAGCCCGAAAAACGGGGCGGACAGGAACGCGAGCGCCGAGGTTTCCGCGGGAACAATTATTTCTTTTCCCATTAATTTCACGAAATCATAAACTGGCTGTAATAACGGCGGGCCCTTGCGCCAATGGATGCGGGCAGTAACTTTCCTGTCAATATAGCTCGCCAGCATTCCAATCAATGCCGCGAATAAAAAACCAGGGAAAATTAAAATATTATATAGCGTTGTCATGTTATTTCGGAACCCCTGCCTTGGCTTCCTTGTTCCACGGGATAGCGTGAACCGCGAGGTGTTCGT
The DNA here is from genome assembly GCA_001800495.1 of Elusimicrobia bacterium RIFOXYB2_FULL_48_7. GTDB lineage: Bacteria > Elusimicrobiota > Endomicrobiia > CG1-02-37-114 > XYA2-FULL-39-19 > OXYB2-FULL-48-7. The sequence goes on along the minus strand of MGVM01000191.1, from coordinate 372 downwards.
TTATTACGTATATGTTTTTTTCCGGAGATTCCTCCACTTCAACGTACTGGAGCGCTTTTTCCTTGCAGGTTTCCACGCAAAGCGGCGGGTTGCCGTTCGCCCGGCCTTCGCAGTAATCGCACCCGGAGGACTTATAAAGAAGAATTTCCGGGAATATGGTGCCGAATGGGCAGGCGGTGCTGCAAGTCTTGCAGGAGGTGCATTTCATCAAATACCTCTGCAGGATGCCCTTGTCGTCCCTGCCCAGGGCTTCCTGCGGGCAGGATTTTTCGCAGAATTTTTCTTCGCAGCGGCGGCAGGTTACATATTGGATCGCCTTTGCCAGCAGTTTTTCCACGCCGTTATTCACGATGGGCTCTTTCAGCACGTTCT
>MGVM01000190.1 GCA_001800495.1 Elusimicrobia bacterium RIFOXYB2_FULL_48_7 | reverse complement strand
TTGAAGTATTGATGGAACTCCAGTTCTGGGCGGTGACCGCGCCGGCCGTAGAATATTTAATCTGGTAGTAACCCCAGCCGGTTTGAGGTGATGTCCAGGATAAAAATACCGACTGGTCAGCGCCTACCGCGGCCAGGTCCATGATCCCGGGCGGTGAAGCCAGGCCGAATTCGGGGCTGTTTGAAACATCCGAGATATTGCCGTAATCATCAGCCAGAGTCATTGCAAACCAGTAAGCCGTGGCGCTGATTGTCAAATAGCTCCAGGTATACTGTTCCGTGCTTCCGGGGACTGTATCGGTAGAACGCTGGGTGTAACGGTATAAATTTTTTGCCTGCTGGCAATCAGCCGCTGTAAGCAGAGGGCCGGAAGTTGAATAGTAAAAGGTATATAAACCGCCGCTTATAGCGCCGGAACCGCCGTCATTGCCTGTCGCAGTCCACATCAATGTGGCACTGGCATTGTATGAATCCTGCCTATTAAGCGTGCCGGATAAGCTTTCTATTTTTGCGGGAGCAATAATATCGTTCGAAACCAACGATAATGAAACAATGTTTGAAATAGCGGAATAATTTCCTCCTTCATCTCTCGCCATGACAGCGAAATAGTATACGGTGGTATCAAGCTGCAATTGGCCCTTGGTCCTGGAAAATGTCTCGACGCTGCCGGGAACTGTGTTAGTTGAAAACCCTATCGCGCCTATGTTCAGGGATATTCCATTGAAGCTAGAAGAGGCGTATATAACCGCATACCCGCCGCCGCTGATATTGCCGTAGGTGCCGTCATCGCCGGGCGCGGTCCATTCCAGGATGATTTTACTGCCTTCGGCGTACGCGGACAAATCGGTAACCGCCGCAGGCGGAACTAGTTCCAAATCCACGCGCGGGCTGTTTGAGAGCGCAGACCAGGTACCTGAATCATCCGCGGTTTTCACGACAAACCAGTAAGTAGTGGTATTTATGGGCAGAGTTGTCAGGGCTGAAGGCATTATTGAACGTACTGAAATCTGCTCGCCCGGAGTGATTGGCCGCTGGAGCAGGTTCCCCTGACTAAAACCGAAATACTTCATGTCAATCAGCCTGGACGGCTTGAAAGCCGCCTGCCATCCGGAATCATCCGAAATGGGAATAGTGGCAAATCTTATTTCATATGTTCCGTGTTGTATATTACCGCTGGTACCGTCATTGCCGGGCGAGGTCCAGGCAAGGGTGATGTCTTTCTGGTCATGAACTGCAGAGCCGGACAGGTCGGTTATGGCTGCGGGCGGAACCAATTGCAAGTCCACTCGCGGGCTGTTGGAAATGGCAGACCGGTTGCCGGAATCATCCTGTGTCTTGATGGCAAACCAGAAAGATGTAGTATCTTCCGGCAGGCTTGCTCCGACGCTTACATTGTAGGAAACGGTTGTTCCTGGCACAACGGGCAGTATTTGAAGAATCCTGGACCAGTCAGGAGGAATCTGCTGAGCGCTCTGGTAATCCGGCTCCGTCAGGATTGGGCTAGACGCGTACCTGATGTCATAATTGAGATTGGACAAAGTCATATCCATGGGGATATTTCCCGTGGTGCCGTCATCCCCGGGAGCGGTCCAAGTAAGAACTGCGGTTCTTTGGTCATAAACTGCGACAGCGGAGAGGTCGGATATCGCGGCAGGCGGGGTGGCATCCTGGGCGTGAACAGCGGGGCCCGGGAGAATTGTCAGCTGTATAACCGCGCTAAAAATAAAAAATACTTTTTTCATGGAATCCTCAAACATATTATACAAAATATTTAAATCAGTGTCTTGACATGTTTATACTAAATATATATAATTAACATATTTGTTAATTAAGTGTATTTACAATGAATTATTCTAAACTCAAAAAACTTTCCGGCAGGCTTTACTTCTCTTCCCGGGACGCCGCCGCGGCAATGGGGATAAAACATGCCTCGGCCCTGGTCCTGTGCAACCGCTACGTAAAACAGGGGCTGTTTGTCAGGATAAAAAAGGATTTCTATGTGCTGGACCAGTCCTGGGACAGTTACAGCAGAGACGATTTTTTCAGGATTTCAAATTTCCTGCAGGTGCCTTCCTACATATCGCTGCTTACCGCGCTTGCCTATTACGGAATAAGCACCCAGGTACAGCGGAATTATTTTGAAAGCGTCTGCCTTAAACGCTCGGTTCTTTATGAACCGGAAGGCGCCTCGTTCAATTACTACAAGATCAATGGGCGTTATTATTTCGGCTTTGAAAAATCAGGCGGCATTTTTATCGCTTCAAAGGAAAAAGCGTTCATAGACGCCGTTTACCTGTACTCGTTCGGCAAATATAAAATTGATTTCAGCGCGCTGGACCTGGCCTCGCTGGATAAAACCAAAATCGTGAAAATGTCAAAGATATATCCGCTTAAAACCCGCAAAATACTGGAGAAACTATGCAGGAACTGATCAAACAGGAACAATTTGAACTGGAAGTGCTGGACAAAATGAAAAGCGCGAAACTGCTGGACAACCTGCTGTTCATCGGCGGCACGATGCTGAGATTGTGCTACGGGCTGGAAAGGTTTTCGGTTGACCTTGATTTCTGGCTTCTCAGGGAAACCAATGCAAAACAGCTGCTTGCCGGATTAAAAACCTGCCTTGGCAAATCCTACGCGGTAAAAGACAGCGCAGATAAATTCTATACCATTCTGCTTGAAATCAAATCGAAGGGTTACCCGCGCAGTTTGAAACTGGAAATCAGAAAAAAACAGGCGCCTGTCGAACCCCGGCAGTCAATCGCGTACAGCAAATACTCAAACCTGCAGGTGCTTGTTAACACTCTGTCACTTGAAGACGCGATGAAATCGAAAATTGAAACCTTCCTTAAGCGCGGGGAAATAAGGGACGCGTTTGACATTGAATTTCTTTGCAGGAAAGGCGTAAAAATAAGCGAAACTGAGGAAACCCGCGGGGAACTGCTGAAAAGGATAGGCGCATTTTCAAAAACAGATTACACAGTGAAGCTGGGCTCTTTGCTGGAGCCCGGCCTCAGAAAATACTACGCGGCGGAAAATTTTAAGATCATTAAAAATTCGCTGTCTTGAAAAATTGGCTGTAGAGTTTGTGTGTGGCCCGGTCCTTTTTTACTTTCCTGATAACATCCGCCACATAATCAACGGATGCTTCAAGCATCTTCCTTCCCAGGGCTTCCGAGGCCCTGGTTGCATCGCCGGTGTACTGGTCCGGGTAGTTGGCGTAAAAACTGACGGGCGTGCGCATGTTGCCCAGGTGTTTGAGCCGTTCCAGGGAAGGAAACGGCCTGCCGATGCGGTTCATCTTAACGAGGTGTTTGTTTATGGCGAGCATTATGCTTGTTTCCATGTGGCCCGCGTGGCCATTGGTGAGTTTTGTGGTGTTGAGTTTGTCCCAGGGGTCGTTGTAATAGTCCGGCGGATAATAGATAACATAGTCTTTTTTCTTATTCAGCATGCTCCGGCACAGGAGTTCAATTAGCGCGGGGTCTCCGCCGTGGCCGTTAATGATTATTATTTTTTTGAAACCGTTCCTGCCGATCTCGTCGCAGACATTACGGAGCAGTTCCAGCATAAGGCCGGTTTCAATGGCTATCGCGCCGGGATGGAGCTTTGATTCCATTACCTGCCCGAAATAATACCAGGGGAATACGACCGCCCTTTCCTTTTCCGCCGCCAGGCACGAAACAACGTAAGCCGTCATCATATCCGTTCCCAGGGGCAGCTGCTCGCCGTGCTTCTCGATCACCGCGACAGGCAGCACGCAGGTCCTTTTTGACCTGATGAGTTCTTTTTTAAAATCCGCTGATGTAAGATTTTCCCATTGAGGCATGTTCGTTCTCCTGTTTTTTGTAGTTGCCAATTTATTGGCGCCTTTTAACTTCGCCGATGCGCGCTCTGCGCGGGCAACTACCAAAATAACCAAAACCGTCTCTGTTATTTCAGCGCCAACTTCCCGGTTACGCTGTCACCATTATTGCTGATTATTTTATAAATGTAAATCCCGCGGCCGACTCTCTCGCCGGCGGCGTTGGTGCCGTCCCAGTTGATCTCTTCGCCGGTTCCCGTGAGTTTCCTTATTAACCGCCCGCTGACCGCATAAACCGCGACTTCACCGCCTGTCATATTAGCAATGCGGAATTTCGCGGGGTTCGCAGCAGATATTCTGCAGGGGTTCGGATACGCATGGATAGTTTCACTTACAGGCTGTGCCGGCGCGGCTGTGGTGAAGGTGTAATCCGAGCTGGTTGTTTCATTGCCTGATGCATCACGGCTTATCACCCGGTAATGGTATTCGCTGTTCTCTATCAATCCCGTAAGCGCCGCGCTGTGCGAGGTTGTATATGCCGCATCTTCTATTGTCTGCGTACCATAACTTGAAGTACGGCCATACTCAACAAGCGTTGTGGCACCCTCATCCGTTGTCCATACAACCATTGCGCCGGTTGCGGTTATGCTTTGCGCAGCTATTCCGCTGATTACAGGGCTTGATGTGTCCGGCGGAGACGGAGGCAGGACGACCTGGCCGTTGGATGTGGTAGCGATAGCGCTTTGCAGCCCCACATTGTTTTCGGCCTTGACGCTTATATAATAGGTGACATTCTGCACAAGCGTGAGCCCGGTCGCTGTCAATGACGTTGACTGGCCGTTGTCTGTCCATGCAAGGGTGTTTGACGCGCCAGCCCCGCTTGTCTGGGTGCCGATTGCGTACCAGTACCGCGCTATGCCTGACTCCGCGTCGTATGCGGCATCCCAGTTCGCGCTTAATTGTGTCGTTAATGTAGTCGCCTGCACAAAGTCCACATCGGCGCCTGTCCCGTCTCGTACAACACCGATATTTGCCGGAGGCGTAATGTCGCTGGTATCTATTGCAACAACATACTGCCCGTTGGAATTGGTTGCCGTATTGCTTACCAGGTTATTCCCGTTGATCGATTTTATACTGAAGTAATATGTTGTGCCGGCGGAAAGCGCCAAAGCGTTCCGGGTGATTGTTAGCACATTTCCTATGGTTGTCCAACTTGCGGTGTTAGTGCCGCCAGCCGAAGTGCCGATTGCATACCGGTAACCGG
>MGVM01000189.1 GCA_001800495.1 Elusimicrobia bacterium RIFOXYB2_FULL_48_7 | reverse complement strand
AACATAATCTATCAAAGGTGGCCCTTCTATTTCAAGTAAATGCTCTTATAAAGACATGATTTATTATACAACGGTTCTGGTTATTTTAACAATAACCAGAACCGTCCCCTTTTTTTTGGATTTCGCACTTTGCTCAAAATTCCCCTTGACTTTCCTTGAAAGTCATGTTATTACTATAGTAGGAAACGTTATAGTATAACGTGATACCAACCCAAAAAAGGAAGCCCATCATGAAAACACTAACCAAATCTTTAACCATCGTTGACATCGCGAAAATGGCAGGCGTCTCGCAGAGAACTGTGTCCGGCATCCTAAACGATAATATCAAGGTAACCCCGGAAACCAGGCAGAGAGTGCTGGAAGTCATCAAGGAAAACAAATTCTCTCCAAACGTTTCAGCCCGGCACCTGCGTTCAAGGAACACCGATACTTCAAGGAAGAACGCCATCGGCCTGGTTTTTTCTGAGGCAATCGGTGGGTCAACAGGCATCCGGAGCGAATTTTTCTCGCAGATTTTCGGCAGGGCCATCAGGGAGGCGCGAAACAGCAAGCTGAAATTTTTCATGGACCTGATCCCGAACGAATACAGCGAGGCGATGGATGTGCCCGCCATGATAGCGGATAATTCGGTCAGCGGGCTTATCGCGGTCGGCTGGGTCCCGGAAAACTTCATAGAACAGCTTCTGCGCCTGCAGGTGCCGCTGGTTTCGGTGCAGGGGGACTATAATAAGGAAGGCGTCAGCCAGGTTGTGATAGACGAATTCAAGGGCGCCTATGAGCTGGTAAGCCATATGATACGCGCCGGCCATAGAAGAATAGCCCTGCTTGACATGAAAAATTTCTGGTGCTACAGGAAAGACAAGCTTAACGGCTACAAAAAAGCGCTGGAAGACAACGGAATTGCGTTTGATGAAAAACTTGCTGTTGCGGGGGCGTACTCGGACTCCGGCACCGTGCCGCCGCTGGCGGAAATACTTCTGGCGGAAAAGCCCACGGCGATATTCGCCGCGGATGACGGCGTTGCGCTGAAAATCCAGGAAACCATGGAAGCAAAAGGGCTGAAAGTGCCGGACGATATAAGCGTGGCGGGTTTTGATAACACGCAGGATAGCGTGAAAATGAAACCGGCGCTGACAACTGTTGAGGTGTTTTTTGACGAAATCGGCAAAATAGCCGTGAAAAAACTGAACGAGCTTATTAATCATCAAAGCGATATATCCACAAAAACTGTGGTCCAGCCAAAACTGGTCATAAGGGATTCAGTGAAAATAATTAAATTGTAAGCAACTACGGGAGAATACATGAAACCAATCAAACTCAACCTGTTTTTATTTCTGTTTTTGCTGTTTGTGTGTCCCGCCCTTTACGCCGCTGTCCATACCTCCACTTCATGTGATCGCGGCGCAGTGCAGTACGCCGTCAATGCCGCTTCCGACGGCGACACGGTGCAGATCCCTGCGGGCTCCGCCACGTGGTCGTCCAGCGTGAACATCACAAGCAAAGCCCTGACGCTGCGCGGTTCCGGTATCGGCCCTTCCGGCACCATAATAACCAACGCCAACGGCAATAACGCCGTGAACATAAGCGGAGGAAAAACATTCCGCGTGACCGGCATATACTTCATAGGCACCGGCAACACCAACAGCACTTCAATATACGTGGCGAGCGGCAACTACTACGGTTTCCGTGTTGATAACTGCAAATTTTTCAACGAGCGCCACGCGGTCCATCTGTACAAGATCTATGCCGAGGGGCTCATCGACCATTGTACTTACTACTGCAAGGAAAACAAGGGGTCCGGCGACCACGTGGCCATATATGTTTACGGCCTGGGCGACTCCACCGACTGGAACAGGCCCCTGCTGATGGGGACTTCCAGTGCTGTTTTCGTGGAGGACTGTTTTTTTGAATATTTCGCCCCTTCGAATTCCGACAGGCCTTACATGGCCAGCAGGAGCGGCACGAGGATAGTTTTCAGGAACAGTTTCGGCAGGAACGGGTGCTTCGAACTGTTCGGCCCGGATTCGGCGTACAATCGGCGCGGGGTGGTTTCATTTGAGGCGTACGATAACTATTTTACGGGCAGCTGTTATACGCTCTTCACAATAAAGGGCGGCACGGGGAATATATTCAACAACGTGATAGTTACAACGGGAAGTTTAGGCACGAACCTGGAACTTACAGATTACAGGTCCCAGGGCAGCGATTATCACCCGTTCGGAAAATGCAACGGGATGAACTCGTTTGACGGCAACCAGCCGTTCGACGCCAGTGCCACGGGCAATCATACCGGCGGCAGCAATGCTTCCGTGCTCACCTGCTCTGGCAAAACCTGGGCAACGAACCAGTGGGCCGGCTACGCGTTATGGAACGAAACTGACAACAGCGTGGGCAGGATTATTTCAAACACCGCCACCACCATTACCACCGGCGGCATGACGGAGGGTTATACAATACTGAGCTCGGGCACAGCCACCGCCGCATCCGCAACGATAATGACCACCGTGGGCACCAACTGGTCCTGGAGCGCGTACAAGGATTTCTTTTATATTTACAACGTGACGGACGGAAGTTACGGCAAGATTACCGGTAACTCTCCTACTACCATCACAACATCGGGCGGCCTGAGCGGGGGTACCGCCAATGCATGGAGAATAGGCGATGTTTTCCAGGTAACGCATGATATTCCTTCGGCCGGGATAGAAAAAGACTGGGACTCCGGCGATTCATTCAAGATCACGAACGGCTGGCCGTGCCTCGACCAGGTGGGCCGGAGCCGGGATGCTGATAACAATAATATACAGCTTCAAGTTTCCAATCCGTTGTATGAGTGGAACAACACGCTCAACGGTTCCGACCTGGACCCCGGCGTGAATGGCGGCGGCCCGTCGCCGATTTCAGTGGCAGATCATATCAAGGACGGGAGGGACTATTATTCCGACACCCAAAGGCCCGGTTATGTGCCCTATACCTACCCTCACGCGCTGATAGCTTTTTGGGAAGGCGTGGTGGATACCAGCTCGCCCACAGCGCCGTCAGCGGTATATGACGGTACGGGTGCGGATGTCAGCGCGACTTTTTCAACGACATCGCTCAGCGCGAACTGGACGGCCGGCACGGACAGTGAATCCGGAATATCCGGTTACAGGTTCGCCGTGGGCACAACAGCCGGCGGAACAAATACCCGGGGTTGGGCCACGATTACCAGCGCGAGCACGGAAACGTACGTGAATGTAAATGTTGGCACCACGTATTACTTCACGGTCAAATCGATTAACGGTATTGGCCTTGTAAGCCAAACAGCAACAAATTCAAACGGGCAGTACGTCACAACCGACGGCACGCCTCCCAGCGCTCCGGGACTGGTACGTGACGGCACAGGCAGCGTTGACATATCAACAACAATCTCAACCACACAATTGAGTGCCAATTGGACTGCGGGTGTAGACGCAGAAAGCGGCATATCGGGCTATCAGTACGCAATCGGCACAACAGCCGGCGGGACAAATACGCTGGGCTGGCAATCGCCCGGCAACGTGACTTCGATAACAAGGGGCAGTTTAAGCTTAAGCGTCGGCTCAACCTACTATTTTACGGTCCGTGCGGTAAACGGGTCTAACCTGACAGGCGCCGCGGCTAATTCAAACGGCGTGGTTGTTGTAAGCACAGCTGATGTAACACCTCCCGTGATGGGCGCGGTGCGTGACGGCAGCGGCGCAGACATCAATTCAACAATGGCCCTGGACCGGCTTTCTGCCAATTGGGACCCCGGCACAGACACCGAGTCAGGCATAACCGGTTACCAGTACGCAATCGGTACAACCGCCGGAGGCATAAATACTTCCGGCTGGACAACTGTCGGAAATACTTCTTTCGCGGTAACAAAAAGCAGTTTGACGCTTTCGCCCGGGACAACATATTATTTCACGGTGAGAGCCATAAACGGCAACAACCTTACAGGCACGGCGGCAAACTCCAACGGGCAGTATGTGGTTGCGATAGACACCAGCGATATAACAGCGCCTCCAAATATAACGCAGGTACGGGACGGGACAGGCGCCGATGAATCGGCAACTACATCAACAACACAATTAAGCGCGAACTGGGACGCGGTCGTTGACCCGGAAAGCGGCGTGGCAAGGTACTGGTACGCGGTTGGCACAACGGCCGGCGCCACAGACACGCGTGCCTGGACAGACAACGGGCAGACAACAATGATCCAGGTATCCGGTTTTTCGCTTACCGTGGGCGTGACGTACTACATAACAGTTAAAGCAGAAAACAACGTAGGGCTGCAGAGCACGCCGGCAAATTCCAACGGGCAGGTGGTGGTTGTGCCCGTTCCTCCGGACACGACAGCGCCTTCAATTTCCGGTGTGTCAGCGCAGAGTATAACTTCAAACGGCGCAACGATAGCATGGACAACGGACGAGAACTCAACCAGCCAGGTGGAATACGGAAGAACGACCATCTACGGTACGCTTACAATAGAGGATGCTTTGCCTGTAACCAGCCACAGCGCGGTAATCACCGGTTTGATAGCCGGAAGCGAGTACCATTACCGGGTTATAAGCAAGGATGCCTCGAACAATGAAACGATCTCGGCGGATTACACATTTACTACACTTTCCGCGGCAGGTACGATCAGCGAAGCCATTCACGCCTACCCTAACCCGTGCAAAATATCCGCGTTAAATCCCGCGAAGTTCCGGATTCCCAACAGCGGAACAGGCGGCGAGGTCGGTATTTACACAGTAAGCGGGCGGCTGATAAGGAAACTGGCTGGCGGGGCTGAAATCACCTGGGACGGCACAAACACTGATGGTGAAAGAATAGGCCGCGGGATTTACATCTACAAAATAACCAGCAGTTCAGGGGATTCCGTAACCGGCAAGCTGGCACTTACGAAGTAAGTAACAGAAGTCTTGTCATCCCCGAAACGAATCAGACCGGGGATCTATCATATTAAAAGTTTGACTCCCGTTTTCACGGGAGTGACAATCCGGAGTAGTAATGCCCAAACCAACCAAATTAAATCTGTTTTTATTTCTA
>MGVM01000188.1:868-5710 GCA_001800495.1 Elusimicrobia bacterium RIFOXYB2_FULL_48_7 | reverse complement strand
TTTCCTGGCATACCTTCTTGTTATCGGCGTAAACGCTTACAAGCACGTTTTCAAGCGAAAAGCCCTGCAATTCCTTCACTGATTTGTCTTTTGTTTCCAGGGGGACTAGCGCGGGCCGCAACAGCGTGACTGTATGGCCAAGCGCTTTGGCAAGCGCGTAACCGTCGCCCGTAGAACCCGTTGCGGGATATGAGAGCCCTCCGGTGGCGATTATCACCCTGCCCGCCTGAAAAACTTCTTCGCTGTTTTTGAGCTTCACCTGCTTAAGTCTGCCGCTGTCGCCCTCCGGCCCGGAAATAGTAATGCTTTCAACCGTGGAATTGTATTTTATCATCACGTTGTTCTCTTTCAGGGCTTCTCTGAGGGCGGTGATTATGGTGTCCGCGGTATTGCTGACAGGATAGTACTTTCCGTTGTCCTCGGTTTTTGTTTCAACTCCCCGCTCGGACAGGAAAGCCAGAAGGTCATCATTGAAAAAGTTAGTGAACGCGCGGTAAAGGAACTTGCCGTTTTTCCCGTAGCGCTCGATGAAATCTTTTATTTCGCCGGTGTGGGTGATGTTGCACCTGCCATTGCCGGTAATGCCCAGCTTTTTGCAGATGGTGTCGTTTTTTTCGATGAGCAGGACTTTTGCGCCGTTCTGGGCCGCGCAGATGGACGCGAATGTGCCGGAAGCACCGCCGCCTATCACAATAAAATCAAAAAGTTTTTGGGTCATGCCTGCGTGAAAAAATATGCGATTGAATGGCAGATGAACATCTGGATGTCTTCAACGTGGCCGTAATGGCCGGATGGTATAATTAAGGAAGTGTCGGCAAGTTTGATGATCTTGCCGTTATGGTCCCCGACTATCGCGGCGACCTTCATTCCGCGTTTTTTGGCGAGGGCGGCGGCTTCAAGCAGGTTGGGTGAGTTACCGCTCACGCTGATGACTATGAGCAGGTCGCCCTTGCCGCAGAAATTGAGCATTTGCCTGGAAAAAATTGCCTGGTAGCCGATATCGTTGCCGAGGGCAGTCATCCACGGGACTTCGTTTGACGGGCAGAACGCCTTGAAGGGTTTTGCGCGCTTCTTTGAGGCGCCGTAATTCAGGTCCACCTGCAGATGCGAAGCGCACGCGGCGCTGCCACCGTTCCCAACAATGAATATCTGTTTGCCGTTCTGCCCCGCAGTTTTGACCATGGCTATGATCTTAGACCACTTGTTGTGGTCAAGCTCTTTAACGATCTTAGCGTGTTCCGCCGAGTAAGCTTTAAGCCAATTTTTCATGTTATTTAAGGAAGCTCTGTATGAGCTTCGTGAGGTCGCCGTAATCTATGGTTTCCTTGTTGCCCAGGTATTGAACGGCCAGCGCGCCGGCGCAATTGCCTATGAACGCGACGATTTCCGGGTCGACATCAAGGAATGTCAGCGGCGAAGTGAGCGCCAGCACCGCGTCGCCCGCGCCGATAGTGTCGATTACTTTCCAGGATAAAGCCGGCGCCCTGGAAAATTTGCCGTGGCTGTAAATAAGCGTGCCTTCGTGGCCTAGCGTGGTGTTGATGTTCGGGCAGTGGAGCTGTTTGGATATTTTTTTGACCATCGGCTCGAACTCGCCGTGCTGCTGGTGGCAGGCAAGCCGCATTTCCACGTGGTCTATCACGATGTAATCCGCTTTCCGGTATTTTGTAATGAGGTTGTAGCCGAGGTTCGCGCTGTTTGACTGGGTCATGGCGACCAGGTACGGCGCCTTGGTGCAGAGCAGTTTGACTATGTTGGGCGTTATGAACCCGTGGCCGAAGTCCGCGGCTATGACCATGTCGTACTTCGGGAAAAGTTTTTTCAGCAAGCTTATGGTTTTTGCTTCGGTTGCCTGGTTAATGGGGTAATCGTTGAAATGGCAGACCTCGAACATCTTCTGCATGAACACGCCTTCAAGGTACCTGCGCTTGGTGACCGTGGGGCCGTCGTCGCGCACGCAGGGAAAAAGCTTTACGTTGGGCTTCAGGTGCGAGCGGATAAAATTTTCGTGGGTGAGTTCCTTGCCCAGCATCGCCACCATCCCGACTTCATCCACGAAACCCGCCAGGTGGTTGGCCACGCAGAGGGCTCCGCCGGCGTACATTTCTTTTGACTGGAAAAGAGTGGAGACAGTGGTGGATTTCGACGCTTTCTGCATCAGGTGGCAGAAATTGTATTCGTCCATTATCGGCTCGCCCACGATCAGGACCTTGAGTTTCTGTATGTTGCCCAGGGCCTTGGTGACTTCGTTGACGTCGTGCTTCTTGGTGAAGTCCGACAGGAACTGCTTTATGTGCTTCGGCATTATATCGAAATTTTCCTTGATTATCTTGGTGGATGAGAAAACCTCGTCGGAGGTGAATTCCAGCTTGCCGCCTATGGATTTCACGGCCTTCTGTTCCTGCCCGAGGCGCCCCGTGGGGTCGGATTCAACCGAGCCGAAATCCGAGCCCTTCACGTAGATGTCGGGCTTGATCATGCGGATGGTTTCTGTCGCAGTGGGTGAATGGTTTATGTAGACATAATCCACGCAGTCAAGCGCGGCAATCGCTTCCGCGCGGTGTATTTCGTTGAATACCGGCCGGCCGGGGCCCCTTTTCACGTACCTGTCCGGGGTTACTGTGACTACAAGGATATCGCCCTTTCTTTTGGCCGACTGCAGGTACTTGATGTGCCCGATGTGCATTAAATCAAAGCAACCGTGGCAGTGCACGATGCTTTTTCCGCTTTTCTTGAGGCCTTCGATGGTTTTAAGCAGGTGGGGCAGATCGGCTATTTTGTGAGACGCTTCAAGTTTGTTCATATATTTTCCTTACAAGTTGTCGATTTTCATGGTTTTGAAACCGTCGCTGATTTGGTGGAACCGGCCCATGAAACCGTGTATTTTTTTCGCTAGCTTCCTTCCTGTTATCGTGTAAAACCTGTCAAAAAAGAACTTTTCGTATTTCCTGGACCTTTGTATAAGAGGGAACATGTCTATCATGTTCTTTGCCAGTACGCAGAACCTTATGATCCTTGTGTAGCCCAGAGGGCCTACCAGCTGGAGCTTATCGGCGTCCCAGAGTATTTTGGCCTCTATCGTTTTCTTGGGCGAGCCGTTATTGTGCTGGGAGATAGAGTAAGCAACCTGCTTTACGAAATCCTGCGGCGCGCCTATTTTTTCAAGGAACCTGCGGGCCTGCTTCGCGCCTACAATGCCGTGTTTCCTGCGGAACTTGTCGGCCGCGATGTCATGCAGGTACGCCGCTGTTTCGCAAACCTCAACATCGGCTTTTTCTTTTACCGCCAGGTACTTTGAAAGCTTGACGGTCAGGTCGATGTGGTCGTACTTGTGGTCGAAACCGTTGGATTTGCAGTTTCTTTTTGCGAACTCAATGACTTGTTTGCGCTGTTTGTATGAAAGAACTTTCATTTTGCCGCGGTTTTGACTTTTTCGGGAGTATGGCGGAAAACTTCCTGCCTCAAACTTCTCCAGTATATGCGCAGGGACTCCTTGAACGTGGTTTTTGTCACGTATATTTTGTTCCTTATGATGTACATCTTCACCAGCCAGTACATGAAAATGTAGAACCTGTTGTGCTTGAGCCAGATGAGCCGTTTAACTATCAGGTTGCGCAGGAAAGGCAGCGTCGTCGCGACCGCGCCGAGCTCGGCGATGTTCTGCTGGGCGTTTTTTTCCTTGTCGGTAAAACAATTAAGTTCCGAGCGGTACATGTAGGACGTGTGCATTTTCTCGTAATCGGGGGTGTAAAGCCCCATGTTTATTGTCTGGTCCCCGAGCACCGTCCCCGGGTAGGGGTAAAAGATCAGGAATTCAGACCAGGACACCCTGCTTTTGATGCAGATGTCTATTGATTCTATGTCCTGCTCTATTTTTGTGTTGGGCAGGCCGATTATGCAGTTTGTAAAAGTGTAAATGCCGTATTTGTCGCAGAGCCGGTGCGCCCGGATGATGTCCTCGCTGGACATGTTCCTTTTAAGCAGGTTGTTCCTGACGTCAGGGTTGCCCGCCTCGATAGACATGCTGATGGTCCTGCACCCGGAAGCCTTCAAGAGCTTTACCATGTCTTCCGTGAGCAGGTCGCAGCGCGTCAGTATGAAGTAGGGAAGGTTGATCTCTTTTTTATATTTCTTGGCGAACTCTTCAAGCCACTCGTCCGCGCGGTAACTGAAAATATCGTCGTAGAACTTCACCGTGCTTAAAGGCCATCTTTCCCGTACTTTGACTATGTTCTCTATCGCCTTGTCCACCGACATCCTGCGGACAATCTTGCCCTTGCCCTCGTACATTTTGTTCCACGTAGGGTTAAAGCAATACGTGCACTTGTACGGGCAGCCCCTTGAAACCATGAAAGATTTCAGCGGGGATTTCCCCATCGGCGTGTTGTCGTACATAAGGCCGTAGTCGGGAATAGGCAGGGAGTCCAGGTCTTCAACCAGGTTGCGCAGGTTGCGCGGCGTGCTTTTTTTGGTTATGACGTTGGGGATGCCTTCAAGCGGTTTGCCGGCGCAGTAGGCCTGCAAAAAATCGCTGAACGCCCCGTCGCTTTCACCGGTAAATATCGCGTCAAAGGTGGTGTCGTTGATCAACTCGGGGAAAAAAGTGGGGTGCGGGCCGCCCATGATGCTGAAAATCCCGGGATGCTTCGCCTTTATTTCCTTGTCCAGCCGGATATAATGCTTTGATTCGCCCGTGGAGGAGCTGTAGGCGATTATGTCCGGTTTTATTTCCTCGATTTTCTTGAAGGGGTCTTCGTTGTTGATCTCGCAAAGGAACGTCTGGTGTCCTTCTTTAAGGGCAACAGCGGAAATGCACATAGGCCCGATGGGCGCTATGAAATT
>MGVM01000188.1:0-823 GCA_001800495.1 Elusimicrobia bacterium RIFOXYB2_FULL_48_7 | reverse complement strand
TAGGTCATAATATGCTGGGAGTTGTTGATTATGTCCAGCATCATGCCCGTGTTAAGCGGCTTGATCCTGTAAAGGTCCACAACAGTGGCATCAATGGACTGGCTCTTCAGGTTCTCGGCCACTTTGAGCGCGTTTACCACCATTTTGCCGGTGGCAATTATCGTAAGTTTTCCGTCGCCCTTTTTAAGTATGTTCATTCCCTTGGTCCAGTCGGTGTCGTTCTTGGAATAAACAAGCGGTTTCCCGTATCTTTCCAGGCGCACGTAAACCGGCCCCTGGGTTTTGTAGGAAAGCCCCGCAAAGGCCTCGCCGGAAATCTCATCGCACGGGCTAAGTATTGTAAGCCCCGGCAGTGTTCTCATGACGGCGATATCCTCGTGGGCGTGGTGCGTGGGGCCAAGGGTGCAGTAATCAAGCCCGGCGCCTACCCCGACCGCTTTCACGTTCAGGTTGGTGCAGCACACGTCAACGCGGTAATGCTCGAATACGCGCAGGGTGATGAACGGTATGATCGCGTAGACGTAGACCGTCTTGCCGCAAAGGGCCAAACCGGCCGCCGCGCTCACCATGTTCATTTCCGCGATGCCGACGTTAATGCACCGGCTGGCGATATTTTTTCTTACATCGTCAAGGACTATCGCCCCCGTGTCGGAAGTCAGCATCACCAGGTTGTCGTCTTTCTTCATTAATTCGTATAAACCTTGGAAAAATTCAGCTCTCATGTTAGTACCCCTTTCCCGTTGTATCCGGGCACGCTTTTATTTTTGGAAGTTTGTTCGGGTCGTAATCCTTGCCGTAAAGTTCCTTCCTCGCCTGCTCAATT
>MGVM01000187.1:1039-5966 GCA_001800495.1 Elusimicrobia bacterium RIFOXYB2_FULL_48_7 | reverse complement strand
TGCGGCCCAGGTTCTGCTGTTCTGCGGTTTTTTTGTAATAGGAGATATCGCTGCTGAGTGTTTTTTCGGAGAGTTGCGCGTGTAAGGCGGCGGCTGAAAACATGAGGACGGCGCATATTATTACGGCCGTGTTTTTTTTCATTTTCAATTTAGTCTTTGCCAAGTGCGGAAAGGACATGGTAAATCGCGTCCATTTTAGCATTGAGTTTCGTGAGCTGGTCTTTTATCTGATCAATCTCGGCGCCAAAACTCGCGGGAGCGCCGTGAACTGTAGGCGTTGCCGCTCCTTGTGCACCAGTCGCGCCCTGCTGGTCCGCGCCAGATTTTTCCAGCTTTTCAAGTTTCTCAAGCTTCTTTTTCAGTTCTGTCACTTCTTCCGACATTGAATTCAGGTGCGCTTCGACAAGGGATGCCTCGCCTTCTTCCTGAACGGGAGATTCACCCGCTTCTTCCGCATTCGCGTCTTCCGTGTCCTCATCCTGCAGGTCTTTCGGAACGGAAGAACCGGCATTGAAAATGTTGTTTATTACAAGAAAAAGCAGGACGACACCCCCTATCAGAAGCGCTCCTGCCAGCAAAACCACATAATCTTTAAGCAAGAATTCCATGGTTCCCCTTAATATTTTTAATTATATAATTATACCCGAAAAAGTTGAATTTGTCAACCAAAAATGGTATTGTAATAACCCGCGCAAAAAGCGCGCATCGGCGGTTAAATGAATTCCATAGAAACATCAAACCTCACTAAAACATTTCGCACCGGCGCCGGAAAAATCGAGGCGCTTTCATCGGTAAACATAAGCATTCCTGCCTCATCCATTACCGCGCTCACGGGCCCAAACGGCGCCGGCAAGACAACTCTGCTTAAAATGCTCTCCGGACTGGTTCTGCAAACCTCCGGAACCATGAAAATAACCGGCAAAATCGGCCTGGCCTACAACCCGGAAACATCTTTTTACCCACAGCTTACATTAAAGGAAAACCTGTCGTTTTTCGGCGCGCTTTTCAGAGCCGATACCGAAAAAACCACGGGCGTTTGCTCCCAGCTTGAGCTTACTGATTACCTTAATACAAAATTTGTTTTCTGTTCCAGCGGTATAAGGCAGCGCTTGGCGTTAGCGCGCGCGTTATTGAACAGCCCTGAAATACTCCTGGTTGACGAGCCCACAAAATCGCTTGACGCACAATCAGCCGGCAAGATCCTGTCGCTGCTTTCTTCCGTCAACAAACAGCAGGGAACAACTATACTATTCGCCACGCACAATGAAAACGAGATAGAAAAACTATCCGCTTCGCGCATCAGGTTAAAAAATGGAAAAATTGAACAATAAACTTTTTAGCGCGTTCTTAATAAAGGATTTTCTCATTGAAAAGGCCTACAGGATGCATTTCCTGGTAAAGATCGCCTCGGCTTTCTTGCAGCTTGCTGTGTTTTTTTACCTGGGCAGGATGATCAGCCCGGATTACTTCCCCTTCCTTTTTATCGGAATACTGTTTTCAAGGGTATTTGATTTCACCATAACCAGTTTGACGGATTCCGTGCGGCAGGAACAGCACTGGGGCACGCTTGAAAGCATATTTCTGGCGCCGGTTACACCGGTAAGGGCCGCGTTTTTGTTGTTCACCCCGAAACTGGTTCTTTTCGCGCTGGAATTTTTCGCCTATTTAGCGCTGGGCGTGTTTGTTTTTGGATTGAATCTGGCTTTTATCAAACTTTTATTGATCTTGTTTTTTTTCGCTGTTGTAATAATGTGTTTTTACGGGCTTGGACTGCTTAACGCGGCGTATGTGCTGGCTTTCAAGCGCGGCGACCCGGCGGGCTGGCTCATGAGCACGCTTGTCGGCCTGCTCAGCGGGGTTTATTTCCCGGTAAGCGCGCTTCCCGCGTGGCTGGTGAAGGTTTCATATCTCCTTCCGACGACCTACGCGCTCTCGTTTATTAGGAAAGTGTCGCTTGAAAATACATTCAGCCGGCTTGATTTGCTGATAACGGCGGCGTCCGGAATTGTGTTTTATGCTGCTGGCAGGTTCTTCCTGGATAAAGCTTTCAATTACTGCAGGAAAAAAGGCACACTGGGAACCTACTAACGGGGACGGTTCTGAAAAATGGGGACGGTTCTAATTATTGAACCTTACCAAATTTCATTTTGGAAAATAATTAGAACCGTCCCCATTTTTACAGCCCCAGTTTTTCGCTTATTCCCCTCATCGCGTTGACTGATATCTCCACAAACTCATCCAGGGTTAACCCAAGTTTTTCGCATTCCATTATATTTTCGCGGCTCACAGAAGCGGCAAAGGCCTTTTCCTTCATCCTTTTGGTGACAGATTTTGTCTTTACGCTGGCAATTTTTTTGTCGGGGTAAACAAGCGTAGTGGCGACTATCATCCCTGTGACTGTTTCGCCTGCGGCAAGCGCGTAGTGGAACTCAGCGCTTCTTTTTATCCCGTGCGCGGACTCATTGTGCAGTTTTATGGCTTCCACTATTTCCGGGTCGACGCCTTTTTCTTTCAGTATTTTTTCGGTTTCCAGCGCGTGGGTTTTCAGGTCGCCGTTGGTCAGCTCGGAGTCGAGGTCGTGCAAAAGCCCGGCCAGGGCCCATTTCGTTTCATCTTTTCCCAGCCGCTTCGCGAGCGCCGCCATCACTACTTCCGTCGCCAGGCAGTGGTTTATCATCCTGTCATTCTTCACATACTGCTTCAATAACTCAAGCGCTTCATTTCTGTCCATTTTACCTTTTTAATACCCCATGTTACGCGCTAAGAAGCGTATGGGGTACTCCTCCGCGTACTATTTCATGTATTTCTGCTTATATTCCTCTATCATCTGCTGTTTCAGGTCCTTCGGCTTGTTCCTCGGCCCGCTAACCTGCCTGCGGTCGCTTAAAAAACTTACAAACCAGCCGATAAAGAGCGCGAAAGCGATTATCGCCAGGGCAAATCGCCAGTCAACAAGCACCTTGTACCGCTTTTTCCTTATGAGCCGCCTGATCACTTCCGCCCTGGACTTGCGATTTACAACGAGAGTGATATTATCCAGCTGTATTTTTTCTATCTCTGTAAAATTTCTATTGTTCATTTGTTTTATGTAGTTGCTCATTTATGAGCGATTTTGATATAGCGATACGCGAAGCGGGCAACTACAAATTCCCATACATGCAGTACCAGCAGGAACGGCCTTATCAACCGCATCAGCGCCAGTTCTCGAGTGTTTCGCAGGCCGTACCTGTCCGCCAGGAATTCCGACGGAGGAAAAAAGGCCTCTGCGCTGTAAAGTATCTTCTTCCGTAAAGGAAGAAACCAAAAACGCGAAACATGGCCTGCATATGGAGTGCCGGATTGCGCCGACTCATTGAAATCAAGCGGCAATCTGATGCCGTAAGATTTTATTTTCGTTTCAAGGGCCGATGGCGTTAATTCTTCCGGGTATTTTGATTTAAGAAGTTCCAGGTCTTTCTGCCAGCGGCTGTCGAATTTTTTGTGGTGAATAGAGGCGTGGGCAAGGATGTGAATGTAGAAATCTGCCGGGGATAAAACAAGAGCCGGAGGCTGCGCCCCGGAATCCATTACGTTCAAGGCATTTAACCACAAGGAATCGTTTTCCCTGCTGTCCAGGTACCATATTCCCGGACACAGGTCAACGGAAAACGGGCTGCCTTTTCTGGAAAACGCGTAAGGGTCTTTCTCGGCCTTTGTATACCCAAGCGATACCAACGCGTCCTTCGCCTGCTTTAACTGCCCCGGCTTTACCAGCAGGTCGATGTCTTCCATCTCCCTTTCCCGCATGTACTCAGGGAAAAGTTCTATCAGGCCGGCGCCCTTCAGAAGGATTGCCTGGACTCTACGCTGACGGAATTCATCCAGGATTTCAACCAATTGTGAATGCACGCGCAAATTCCGCGCGAAAATTTCGTTTTTCATTTTATTTCGTGAATACCACCGCGAAATCCCTGGCGGGGAAATTATTCACCCTCACCCGGTAAGCGGTGTCCGTATCGCCGATGATATCAACATCCTGGTTGATGAATTTCTTTGTCTTGTTGTCAAAAATCTTGAGTTCGCTTATATTTACGTTGTTTGTTTCCATCCAAGCCTTTTCTATATCCAGCTCAAAAACAGTATTCTTCGGGAAACTATCCAGGCTTGAAACTATTTGATAGGACGAATAAATATTCACGTTGCCCACGCTCTGGGGCCCGCCCTTTACGACAACAATTTCCAGGTCGTCCGGAGCGGCCAATACCGGCGCCCTGAAGAAAATCCTCGCGTCCCCGGTGCTGTATTCCACCCGGTAACTTCTCCTGCCGCGGCCCGTGGAAAGGGTGTCAATTTTCACGCCGTGCCTGTTTTCAAACGTTTTTTCCGCGACTGCAGGGGCTTCTTCCTTCCGGCTGACAATCCTGTTCAGGTTCAATTTCAGCAATTGCCCTTCAAACTTGACGCCGAACGACAGGTAATGACTTACACCCAGCGTATTGAAGGGCTTTATGCTGTAATCAAAATTCACATCATTGCGCTTTATGCCCACACCCAGCGCCATACCTTTGAGGGCATCCTGCGAGATCCTATAGCTGTACCCCGCCCGCACCGCAAGCGTTTCAATGGGAGAATATTCCGCGCCCACGCTGGTCTGCAGGAAGTCATCAACCGGCTGGCTTAAATCAAGCGACAGGTTTATTTTTTTATTAAGTACATAGGCAGCGCCCGCGTTTACCGATAAAGGCATTTCATAAAGCCGGTTAAAATATTTTATACCGGAGCCGGCGTTCCTTATATCAAAGCCGGCTGTCAGCTTTTCCGGCACCGCTTTCCAGGTACAGCCGAAATCCATCGCGAAGCCGCCGGCGGATTCCCAGTCAATGGTTTCCCTTACCATCTTTATCGTGGCGCCAATGGCAACCTTGTCAGAAAGGTTCCTTGCCCCGCT
>MGVM01000187.1:0-1005 GCA_001800495.1 Elusimicrobia bacterium RIFOXYB2_FULL_48_7 | reverse complement strand
TGGAGCCCCTCATAAAGCTCGGAGTGGCTGAGCGCGAAATCCTTCTTTTTATAATCAATTATGCCAGCCGGATTGAAATAAAGGTTGTAGATGTCCCCGGTAACCGCGTTGAAGCTTTCCCCCAGCCCCACGGGCCGCGCGCCGGGAACAATTTTCAAAAAAGTTGCACCGGTTGTCCCTGCTTTGTAATGGATGTCCTGAGCAAAAACAGCAGGAACCAGCGCAGCTGTCAGCAATAGCAAGATTACTAGTTTTATTCTTCTAATATTTTTCATATTTTCCTCGAAACTCAAGCTAACGACTATTTAATAATAATAACCCTTTTTCAGTTGTTTGATATTTCTGCTTACTACTTTGTGGTTTATCTGAAATTGTCAGCTCTAACAAACCCTTATTTATTAGAGGTTGAATATGCCTTTTGTAATTCAAGTATACTGGAGAAAGATCGATATGTTTTAGAATTTCATGCTTTTTTTTCGGTTCCCGGCAAAACTCAAGAATATGGACAACTTGCTCACTGACTTGCTCACTGACTTGCTCACTGACTTGCTTAGCACTGAGGTTGACCGTGGGTATGATAATCCTAAAAATGTCTTTTTCATAAAGTTTGGGCTCAGCACCAAAATAGGCTTTTCCGAATTTTGCTAATTTCCTGACACCTGCCCCTAACTCTTCTGCCCAGCCTATTTGCCGGAAAAATCTTGCCAGCACTGGATTTTTTGGGAAAGGTGTAAAATTGGCAGGGTCTATAAGCCCGTGGCCATGGGGTTTATTGCTGTTTTCAGTAAAAATCGATTCTTTTTCAATTACAAATTTAGCTGGAAAAGGATTTATATATTCACGATGAATTAAAATATTTGCAAATATCTCCCTGAATATATTGTCGCGCAAACTGATTCGTTGCCCATTTTCAATGAAAAACTTGTCAGGTAAATGCTTTGCTGCAAAAGCCATCAGCCTGTCATAGCTATCCATAAGATTTGTTCTTATATCATCCCGGTCTTC
>MGVM01000186.1:2441-5160 GCA_001800495.1 Elusimicrobia bacterium RIFOXYB2_FULL_48_7 | reverse complement strand
CATGGTAACCCTTCGCTTTTTTCAGCGCCAGGCCAAGCGACCCGCCTATCAGCCCCACCCCGATTATTGAAACCTTCAAGTCTTTCATAATGTTCTTCCTACAACCGCGGCTATCCCTTTGAGTTCCTTCATCATTTTTGTGAGCTGGTCAGGCAATAAGCTCTGTGAACCGTCGCAGAGCGCTTCCTCAGGCTTTGAATGTACTTCAAGCATCAACCCGTCCGCGCCGGCGGCGATTGCCGCAAGGCCCATTGAAGGAATGTACGAGCGCACTCCGACCCCGTGCGAAGGGTCAACTATCACCGGCAGGTGGCTGTGGTGCTTTATCACCGGTATGGCGTTGAGGTCAAGAGTGAACCTGGTAGCTGTTTCATAGGTCCTTATGCCGCGCTCGCACAGGATGACGTTGTAGTTTCCCCTGGACATTATATATTCGGCGCTCATAAGGAGCTCTTCAACCGTGGCTGACAAACCTCTTTTAAGAAGCACCGGCTTTTTATAGTTTCCGACTTCCTTGAGCAGGTCATAATTTTGCATATTCCTGGCGCCTATCTGCAGGACATCGGCATACCTGCCGACGAGTTCCAGCGTTTCCGGGCTCATGACTTCCGTAACCACCGGCAAACCCGTGATTTCTCTTGCTTCCGATAGATAGCGCAGGGCTTCCTCGCCAAGCCCCTGGAACGAATACGGGCTGGTCCTGGGCTTGAACGCCCCTCCGCGCAAACACGCGGCGCCGACTGACTTCACGCGCTTTGCTATGTCTATAAGCCGGTCCCTGGACTCTACCGAGCACGGGCCGGCAATAATAACTATTTTTTTGCCGCCGATTTGGACGCCATTGCCGATTTTTATCACTGAGTTTTCTTTTTTGAATTCCCTGCTTACCAGTTTATAGGGCTTTGAAATAGGCGTAATTGCCTCTACAGCGGTAATCGTTTCAAAAATGCCGCGCGTAGTTATGGCTTTTTCGCCGACAACACCTATGATGGTCTTTACTTCCCCCTTTGATACATGCGCCTGGAAACCAAGTTCCTTTATTTTGGCCGTTACCTGTTTTATTTCTTTTTCAGTAGCGTGCGCTTTTAACGTTAATATCATTTAACCTCCGGTTAAGCCCCCGGGCATTTCGCGAGTGCTTTTATGAATATTTTGTTCTCAGCGGCCGTGCCTACGGTAACCCTGATGAAGCCAGGGTAATTGTATTCATCCATGGCGCGGACGATAACACCGAGCTTCAGTAGCTTCTGGAAAACATCTTTCCCGCGCGCCGGCTCAACGTTAATAAGAATGAAGTTGCCGGCTGATTTCACGCAGGGCAGGCCCAGCTTCTCCAGTTCTGAATAGAGGTATTTTTTGCCTGCTTCAACAACAGCAACAGATCTTTTTACCTGTTTTTTTCCGTATTTCAGCGCTGCCAGCGCGCCTGCCTGCGAAAGCAGGGTTACATTGAACGGAGGCCTTATCCTGTCCAGGCACTCAACTATCTCGCTGCTTGCCACAGCATACCCGGCGCGAAGGCCCGCGAGAGCATATATTTTCGAAAAGGTCCTCAGGATCACGATATTCTGGAATTGCTTTAATAGTTTCACTGTGTCAGGATAATCCTTATTGACCCTTGCATATTCATAATATGCTTCATCTATTACGACCATTGGGCCGGAGGGCAGGGATTCCAGGAACTCTTCAAGCTCCTTCTGCGTGTTATACGTGCCAGTCGGGTTGTTGGGGTTGGCTATGAATACTGCCTTGGTTTTATCCGTGACAGCCGCGCGCATGGCACTGAGGTCATGCTTGTAGTCCTTCATGGGCACGGAAATGACGCGGGCACCCATAAGATCGCCGGCCATTTTGTACCTGATAAAGGCATGCTCGCTCACAACAATTTCGTCGCCCCGGTCAAAAAACACCTTGCCGAGCATCTCTATGATCTCATCAGAGCCGGAACCGAAGATCACTTCCTGCCGGGTAATACCGAGCGCCTGCGCGACAGCGTTCCTGAGCAGATAGCTGGCGCCTTCGGGGTACCTGAAAATATCCGCCGCGGCTTTTTTCACAGCCGCGACAACTTCTGGCGCCGGGCCCAGGGAATTCTCATTGGATGCCAGTTTGGTTATTTTGCCTTTTATGCCGAGCTCGCGCTTTACTTCATCTATGGGCTTGCCCGGTATATATGCCTGAAAATTCAAAATTTCTTTTCTCATCATTTTTTTAATATCCATGTTTTTCCTTTTTTAATGGGGACGGTTCTGGTTATTTTCAGTGGCATGCCATTGAAAATAACCAGAACCGTCCCTGTTATTATTCTGCTTTCGGGTAGGACCCGAGAATTTTCAAAAACACGCACTGCCTGCTTAATTCATCGATAGCCGACCTTACTTTCTTCTCCTGGATATGGCCTGACATATCGATGAAAAATATGTATTCCCACGCCTTTCTCTTTGTGGGGCGCGACTCGATTTTAGTCAGGTTAATCTTGTTTTTTCTGAACGGCGCGAGCATTTCATGCAAAGCTCCGACCCGATCCTTAATTGAGAACATTATTGACGTCTTGTCGTTTCCTGAAATGCCGGGCGCCTGGCTGCCTATCACCAGGAACCTGGTGTAATTTTCCTTGCTGTCCTCTATGCCCTTCGCGAGAATCCTGAGGCCGTACAAATCGGCCGCCAGGGACGACGCTATTGCAGAAGCATCTTTTTCCCGGCTGGCTATTTTTGCC
>MGVM01000186.1:0-2389 GCA_001800495.1 Elusimicrobia bacterium RIFOXYB2_FULL_48_7 | reverse complement strand
CAAGACATCCCCGGCACTGCGCCAAGGGGTTGGAGTGCGAGTAAACTTTTTTTATGTCCTTGAGCCCAAGTGCTTTAGACAGCAGGCATTCTTCAACGCGCAGGTTGAGTTCCGCACAGATATTCAGGTCCGACTCGATGAACAGGTCGAAAGTATGATTGACTATCCCCTCGGTAGAATTTTCAATGGGCACAACGCCGTAATCCGCCCTTTCTTTTTCCACTTCCTGGAAAACATCGCCGATGGTCTTTGCCGGCACAAATTCACAGTACCTGCCGAAATTTTTGATCGCGGCCTGGTGCGTGAAGGTCGCTTCCGGCCCGAAATAGGAAACTTTCAGTTTCGCCTGGAGAGCGCGGGCCGAATGCAGTATCTCGGAAAATATATTTGCCGCGTTTTTCTGTGGCAGGGGGCCCTTGTTGTTTCTGGCTACCCTGGCAAGAATCTCTCGTTCCCTGTTCGGGATATAGAATTTTTCATCCGACGCTTTCTTGATCTTCCCCACTTCCAGGGCCAGCCCGGCTCTCTGGTTGAGCAGGTTCAGCAGTTTAGAGTCAACCTCGTCTATTTTTTTTCTGATTTCCGGCAGCGTGGTTTTTTTCATATTACCTCTTTTATACCCCTTTTTAAAAGAGTAATTTTATTGAAAAACATATTATCAAATGGGGGTTATTTTGTCAAACCGGCGTTTTTTGTTATAATATTATAGGATTAGTAATATTAAATATTTAAAATTATGGAAACTTTCCACATTCAGTGGCACATAACCGACAAGTGCAACCTGCGCTGCATTGACTGCTACCAGGAACAATACACCAGAAAAGGCGAACTTCCGCTTGAAAAACTTTATGAGGCCTGCACCAACCTTTTCCAGGCCGTGAAAAAGTGGAACAAGAAGCTCACCATAAACCTCACAGGCGGCGAACCGCTGATGAGAGACGATGTCTGGGAGCTCACGGAATACCTTAACACTTCCTGCTGTGTCAGCGAACTCGGGCTGATAACCAACGGAACTCTGCTGGACAAGCACCTCCCCTTCCTGAAAAAATTCGGCAAGCTCAAAACCATATACGTTTCACTTGACGGGGTGTCACCGGAAACCAACGACTCGATCCGCGGAGCAGGCACTTACGAAAAAACCATTGAGAACATCCGGCTCCTTCTGAAATACCGCGTGCCCGTGACAATAATGTTCACGCTTATGAAAAAAAACCTTGTGGACGCGGAAAAGCTGCACGATTTCGCCTTGGCGCTCGGAGTGGACGGCTACATCATCGAACGTTTTATTCCCCTCGGGCGCGGGCTAAAAATATCCGCCGAAGTTGTTAACGGGGAGGAGTTAAACCGGCTTTATGAAACCATTTTCAGGAAATGTGCTGCGGATTACAACCCGCGGGACATGGTAAAATACAGGGCCATCAGGTTTGATTTTCTCAAAGACGATATTCTCGCCGCCGAATGCATAGTCGCCCGCGACGGGATGGCGCTCCTGCCGGACGCAACGGTATTGCCGTGCCGCAGGTTCAACCTTCCGGTTGGAAACCTTATGGAAAAACCATTTTACGAAATATGGGAAAACTCGGAAATACTCAACGCTCTGAGGAATAAGAAGAATTTAAAAGGCAGGTGCTCAACTTGCGCAGTTGCCGGCTGTATCGGCTGCAGGGCGATGGTTTTTTCGCTTACCGGTGATTACCTCGAAGAGGACCCCCACTGCTGGCTTGAATTACATCCTTAAAAATTGCGGTTTTTCTTCAACATCCGCGTCTTTCACTATATCCTTAATCAGGTCTTCCACTGTTTTCCAGTTCGGAGTATATTCCCACTTCCTGGCGTTCAGGGCAATTATTTTTTCCTTGTACTTATCCGCAAAACTCTCCTCTATCCTGGCTATTATACGCTGGGCTATCATATCCGTCTGCGCCTTGTTTGCCTGCAGTATTATGCAGAAGGTTTCGCCTTCCTTGATATAACCCGACACATCAGTTTTCCTTATATTGTCGTTGAGATGCTCCAGTAATTCATCGTGTATTTCAAGCAGGCGTTTTTTTCTGAACCTTTTCTTGAGTTCCGGATAATTTGTGAGCCGGAAAACAATAACCGAAAAAACCGTCTGGTAACGCTGGGCATTATAAAAAAGCTCGCTGAGCTGGGCAAAGAAATGCTGTTCATTGTACGCGGCCCTGTAATCTACGCTGCTGAACCTGGCAAGGAAAAACCTGTAAAAACCCACCCAGAGGGTTTCAACGGGATTGCCAAGCATGAACGACAGGAACAATATAAAAATGCACATTGCAAACCAGAAAGTGATGTTGATTTCCTCAAAATTCAATATTTCAAGAAGCTTTGAGGTGTACTCATTTTTCACGGAAATAAGAATGGTGAGCTC
>MGVM01000185.1:195-7474 GCA_001800495.1 Elusimicrobia bacterium RIFOXYB2_FULL_48_7 | reverse complement strand
TTTCTGTGTTAACACGAACACCGATTCCCTGCAGTGGCCGGCGGTGCAGACGCTTTCGGACACGCAGTACACTTCGCCGGTAATTTCCCAGGACAACAAGATCTACATAACCGGCAAAGCCCAGCACAGCAGGGTTTATTGCCTGGACCTGCTTTCAGGAACCCAGCAATGGCAAACCAATGATTTCACCAACCTGCTAAACCCCGGCTACCAAACCACCACCACGGCTTCAAGTATCAGCTTGGAAGACAACAAGCTATATATAACCTACGGCTATTACAACAATGATCTGAGTGCCGATAAGTTGAAAGTTGTCTGCATAAACGCCGGCAACGGCGCGGTTGTATGGGTTTCCACCGATATAGGCAGCCCGCACAATTCCGGTGTTATTTCCTCGCCCGCGCTTTCCGGCGGGAAAGCGTATGTCGGTTCCGGCGACGGCAAACTGTACGTGGTTGATCTGGCAACCGGCGGAATTGTTGGCGCTTACGCGGCTGAAAACGCCGTCCTTTGCTCGCCCTGCGTGGCCGACGGTTACGTTTATTTCGGCGATCTCACTGGGAATTTCTATTGCTACAAGGCAGCGCAGGCGGTTTGCGTCAGGTCACCGGACAACGGTGATGTGGTTTACAGCACCGTTGCTGTAAACGGAACCGTGACACACTCGCAATTCAGCAATTACGCCCTGGAGTACAAACCGGCAATCGGGGGAACCTGGAACAGCATAGCCACAGACACTGTTCAAAAAGACAGTGACACGCTTGGTTCATGGAACACGGCCGGCCTTGCTGACGGCAGTTACCAGCTGAAGCTCACAATGAATATTTCTGGCGGCGTTTCTTACTACGCGCTCAACACGGTGAGCGTTGACAATCCTCCTGAAACACCCGCAAGTTTGGCGGCTACAAACGTCACTCAGAGCTCGGCCGCGCCGAAAATTAATGTTTCCTGGACAAAATCCCCGGATGAAAGCCCGGGAGGAGGGGACAATGACGTCCGCGGCTACCGCATTTACCGCTCGCTGACTTCCGGCATTTACGGCGCGGCGTTGACTGACATCAGTTCTGGCACCTATGTTTACCTGGACACCGGAGCGGGGTACAACACAACTTACTATTACACCGTTAAGGCCTATGACGCTCTCTGGGAATCGCCGGCTTCGATGGAAGTTTTCGCCTTCCCGGTGGATAATGTGATCCCTTCCGCCCCGGCAGTTTTTGCCTACCAGGTCGTATCAGGCGACATCCTGTTATCCTGGGTAAAATCTACGGATGACGGCGCCGGCAATGATGACGTGAAGCGGTACGGCCTCTACAGAAGCACGTTCAGCGGCGGTTACGGTGTTCCTTACGCCCAAATATCGCGCGGCGCCACGCAATACCTGGACACCCAGATAGACGTATTAAGCACCTATTACTACATTCTGCGCTCGGAGGATTACGCCGGCAACCTGTCAAACGCGGCGCAGGAAATTTCAACCCAGTTGGGCTTGCCCGGCGCGCCCGGAAACCTTTCAGCAATAGCATCAGGCCTTTCGGTATTATTAAACTGGAATTTGTCACCCGATGACGGCGCCGGCAAAAACAACATCAGTGAATACTGCGTATACCGTTCATCATACACAAACGCCGATTACCAGCTAATAGCAAGCGTGCAGGAAAACACTACTTTTTACAGGGATACAAATGTCGCAACTGATGTGGACTACTATTATAAACTGAAAGCGAAAGATACCCGCGATAATTATTCCACCGACTCAAACGTGGCGCAGGCGAATATCCCTCGCTCCGGAGCTCCGGCTCTTATAACAAGCGTGATCGCGGCAGGGCAGTCGGCCATTTACTGGGATCTTTCCGCTGACGACGGGCAGGGCTTGGACATTGTCCAGCAGTACTATATTTACAGGTCAACCGTAAGCGCGCAGTACACGCAAACACCCGCTGCTATTCTTTCCAAAGGCACAACCACCCATTCATTCGGCGACCTCAACAGCGTGCTTACCTATTACTTTGTAGTTAAGTCCTATGATATTTTCGGGAATTTCTCCGTTGCTTCAAACGAAATCTCCGCTTACGTGGGCTTGTGCGCCCCTCCAACGGGGCTTGCTTTCAGCATACAGGCGGGGAACATCCAGATGCGCTGGGAAAAATCAGCTGATGACGGCGCGGGCCTCAACACCGTAGACACTTACTACCTGTACCGCAGTACCGCAAGCGGTGCCTATACAGCCGCGCCTGAAATACTTGCAAGGGGCGTCACGTACTACACGCTGGCGGACACCGTCAGCAACGTGCCCTACTATTTCGTGCTGAGGTCACGCGACACTTCGCTGAATTTCTCGGCGGAATCCGCGGAACTGTCCGCGGTAGTGCCCCTGCCCGCTGCGCCTTCAGCGCTCACAGCGCGCGCCTCGGAGAATTTAATCTCCCTCGGCTGGCAGAAATCAGCCGATGACGGCGCGGGCAATTCCCACGTGGCTTCCTATGAATTATACAGGTCGACTTACCAAACCGCGGGTAAAACACTGCTGGCTGCCCTGCCCAAGGGCACAAGTGTGTATAATGACACGGCAATCGTTTTAAACGAAGTTTATTATTATTCAAACAGGGCTGTTGACACATCCGGCAACAGTTCATCCTGGTCAAACGAAGTTAATTCAAGGGTGGAATCAAAGGAAGTGGTTGTTAACAAGGACGAAAGAAAAGAGATTGTGATGCAGACGGACATCGGCAACATAGAGATCATTATCGAGCCCGGCACTATCAACCAGAACGACACGCTCAGCATAACCCAGGTGGACAGGGAAGATTACCCTGAAAAAGGCGCGCGAAGCGCGCAGTTGCTTGACAGGGTGTGGCAGCTGCACTTTTCCAGGCCGGACACGGTAATCTCCAAGGAAATCACTGTCCGCCTGCCGTTTAAGACGGAACTGCTCGCAACGCAAAAAATAGCGTCTGAAAACCTGCTCAGGATTTTCCGCTGGGATGAAAGCCAGCGCGTGTGGAAAATGGCGAACAATTCGAAACTGGTGCCGAATAAGGACCAGGTGGAGATGGCAACCAACAAATTCTCCGTGTTCAGTGTGGGCGCTTACAGGTATTCCGGCAAGCTAATAGAGAAAAACGAGGTCTACGCCTATCCCAGCCCGGCAAAAAGGACTGACACGGCGTATTTCAAGTACAAACTTTACGACGTTTTCGGCAATATCGAGATTAAAATCACTGTTTACAGCGTCACCGAACAGGTCATCTGGGAACGGGTGTTCAATTATACCGACGTGGACGCGGGAAAAGCGATGGCTGAACAGTGGGATATAAGGAATGTCGCCAGCGGCGTCTATATATTCAAGGTAGAGGCCAAATCAGGCGATTTCAAGCAATCCGTAACCAAGAAACTTGCCATAATTCAGTGAAGGTGTGAGGTTGTAGCGGCGCGATTTATCGGCGGTGTTATATGTCATTGCGAGGAACGAAGTGACGTGGCAATCCAGTGATTTTTGTAGTTGCAGATTCATCGGCGGTTTAATGAAAAATATCCTTACCTTATTTTTTCTTGTTTTTATTCTTTCATCCGGAATAGCTTCGGAAAGATATTTCGGGGTCAAATATGACGCTATATCCTTTTTAAACGGCATCGACAATATGGATATTTATCCTCAAGACATGGAAATTCTGAAAGATCACGTATCAGGCGTTACGTCTCCGAATGGTTTTGAATTTAATTATGGGGACAGAGAATATAATGAAGAAGTTTTTGGCATTCCTGCGACTATTGAAAGAGAAATATTCTATGAAGACGTGTCGTTTAACAGCAATTTTAATGTTAATTCTTTAGTCACGGATTATCATATGGGAAGAAGGTCGCTTGGAAGAGGGGATAAGGCTTTTTTCTTCCCAAACACAAAGTTCAGTCCTTTTATAGGTATTAGTGAATATATAGCGTATCTTGGAATAACGTCTAAAAACAGCGGCCCTGCTTCGGAATTAAGAAGGAAATATTTTACAGCGCTCGGGTTTAAATTGGATTTTGGAGCGGCATACTATTTTAACGATAAGTTCAATATAAATTGCGGGATGTCTATTAACAAGGACTATTATTTATTTTTCAAGGATACGGATGTAAGTACAACAGGGCTGATAGATATGCTTTTGTCTTGTTTGGACCTTTTGAACCCGATAGGTTTCAATACAGGCACGTATTACGTAAATTTGGCGTATATTTATTAGCATCATTTTCAGGTTCACCAGAAGAATTAGAAGGGTATATGCGAAAAGAATGTTTTCAAATTGTTTTTCTACTATTACCCATAACCGGATGCGTATATGTTCCATTATTGCCTACGGCAAAGGTGCTTGATGAAGAGGCAACTTCAAGCCAGCTGGGGTTTACAGGAGGCACGATTTCTTATAGCGACAGGAGAATTTACAATAGTCAAAATGATCCAGCTTATTCTTATGACCGCACAACGAATTACATGGAGACCATGGGTAACATTCCGTTCGAATTCAGGTTTGGTTTAGGGAATAAATTTGATTTTGGAGTGCAAACAAACATTACCTACTGGTACGGAATAGGCT
Organism: Elusimicrobia bacterium RIFOXYB2_FULL_48_7; assembly: GCA_001800495.1. Taxonomy (GTDB): domain Bacteria; phylum Elusimicrobiota; class Endomicrobiia; order CG1-02-37-114; family XYA2-FULL-39-19; genus OXYB2-FULL-48-7. The sequence goes on along the minus strand of MGVM01000185.1, from coordinate 2,897 downwards.
TGAAGTATCAAATTGCTGAGATGCCATATTGGGCTGTAGATATAAATTTGTTACAAAATACCCGGAGAGGGTACAATGTTAATTCTTCTTTGATATTTACACAACCATACAATAAAATTGATTTGACTACCGGTTTCAGGGTTGGTTATGAAAACATTGATCCTTATTTTCTTCCTTATTATTCTTCAGATAGAAACAATGAAAAATATTATTATTTAGATTTATTTATAGGGCCTACCATGAAGATAAATAATAATCGTGATTTTTCTTTGGGAATAAATTATAGATTTTTCCCCCTGGACGATATCATTTTGTATTCTTCAATATATGAAGCTAGAAGCTACAAACTGAACAATTTAATAACGTTTTCTGCGGGAATCACGTGGAAGGGAGAGGGTTCAACTAAGAAATACTGGAAGAAAGCAATTGAGTATATTGATGCCGAGCTATACAGCGATGCTATAATAGAGTTAAGAAAATTTGTGGATATTAATCCCCAAAATTCATATGCCTATGAAAAACTGGGTGACTGTTATTACAAGAAGAATATGCTTAGGCAAGCGATTGAGAATTACAAGAAGAGCCTGGAGATTAACCCGGACAATGAAGATTTAAGCGCATATTTAGAAGAACTCGAAAAATAGTTTCGGGGACACAATACTTATTTATTGAGTTTGATGGCGAAAACAAATGAATAAAATAATATTTTTCTCGACACTAATTCTGTCGATCGTAATCAGCATTGGACCACTGCATGCGGCTCCTCCTGTAGCGGAAGCGGGGCCCGATATTTCGGTAGAAATAGGTTCGGCAGTCAATCTTGACGGAAGCTTAAGTCATGCGGTAACCGGAAACATCATCTCATACCAATGGAATCAGATCGAAGGGGCTGGCTGGCCCGTTGTTATTCCATCCAGTTCTTCGGTGCAGTGCTCATTTACCCCAAATAGGATGGATATATTCTGTTTTCAGCTAACAATAAAGGATTCCAATTCAGAAATAAGCAGGGATACTGTGACTGTAACGATAAATTACCCTTCAAACAACTCCTATAACGGTGTTTTTTCTTATCCCTTGGCCACTGGGTGTACATGGTATTATGACGTGAAGCAAACGATTGCTGGAACAACGGCTATCGGATCCCTGGTAGAAGAGATTATTGGAATAACTGCAATAGAAGGAAAATCCTGTTTTGAGATGCATTCTTATGGAGAAATGACAATTCCACAAAATAACGACCATTGGGATGGGGAAATCTATAAGTGCCTTGGTATTGAAAATGCATGTTTATATCAGTACGCATTTCATGACATGAAATCACCAGGCGCTGGAATGGAAATATTTTCACTGAAAAAAAACGAAGTCCCAGCTGGGAATTATTATATTTTCAACAACAAAAAGTTTTACACTATTCAGGAATTGCTTAAGTATTTTCAGGGTTTAATGGATGCTAATACATTTTCATCAGCAACCCGGTTAGTCCAGAGGGGTATTTTTGGAGGTGTAACGCAATCCTCTTATACGATTTATGATCCGCCCAGGTCTTTACTGCGGTTGCCCACCACTCTTGGATTGCAGTGGACAAGATTTTCTGTTGGTGAAATAGGCACTGTCAACAGCAGGGTCAATGCGTACAGAAGGGTAACCGTTCCCGCCGGTGTATTCGATTGTGTTGAAATAGTCAGTGATTGGTTTTTTGAGTCAAAAATCATTGAATGGTATTCCGATTACGGGCTTATTAAAAGATATATTTATTCGGGACCAATTATTACAATGGACCAAACTGGAAATCCAGTCGGTTCTTTTGCAGCATTGTTTGATTACGAACTTAAAAAATGCCATATACCGCCGGATACACCGATAACAAAAGGCCCGCAGGCAACTTCACTCATGCCTTTGGCTTACCCGAATCCGTTCAGGTTATCAGAAAATAGTAAAATATTCTTTAAGAATATTTCTTCCGGTGCGGAAATAAAAATACTTACGCTTTCAGGGAAGCTTATCAGGACAATAAGAAGCAAGGATAGTTACGGGCTAGTATACTGGGATGGCAGGAATGAATCTAACGAACTTGTCAGAAGAGGGATATACTTGTACGTAACGACTAATACCCAGGGTGAGAAAAAAACCGGGAAAATAACCGTAACTCGTTAGAATCATGGGGACAACGAAGTTGGGTAATAAGGTTTACGGAATTCAGGGGACACAATACTTATATAGGGTCAAGTTATCAAAAAAAGCACATGAAACAATCAAAAATCAAGGAAATTATAAAGCAAGGTGAAGGTATTGCTGTTGAGTTTAAAGAATGCAAAACAACTCTCAGTAAAGATGTGTATGATACAGTATGCGCATTTTTGAACAGGTCAGGCGGAGAACTTCTTCTTGGGGTAAGGGACGATGGCAAAATTTCAGGAATTGGCCTAGATTATGTTGAGCAGATAAAAAAAGATTTCGTAACTGCCATAAATAATCCTCAAAAAATAAGCCCTTCGTTTTATCTTAGCATAGAAGAAATTGTTGTTGAAGGAAAAATGATCCTATATGTATATGTGCCTGAAAGCTCTCAGGTTCACCGGTGTAACGGTAAGATTTTTGACCGTAACGAAGACGGCGATTTTAACATAACTGAAAATACGAACCTTGTTACCGCATTGTATATTAGGAAACAAACAACCTATTCAGAAAACAGAGTGTATCCT
>MGVM01000185.1:0-185 GCA_001800495.1 Elusimicrobia bacterium RIFOXYB2_FULL_48_7 | reverse complement strand
TTGATGATTTACGCGCCGATTTAATAGCCAGGGCCCGAAAACTTGCAACAATTCAAAAACCTAATCATCCCTGGGGAGCAATGACCGATACAGAACTTGTAAAAAGTTCGCAAATGTATTTAAAAGATTATCAAAGCGGAAAAGAAGGTTATACCTTGGCTGCAGTGCTTCTTTTGGGAAAAGAT
>MGVM01000184.1 GCA_001800495.1 Elusimicrobia bacterium RIFOXYB2_FULL_48_7 | reverse complement strand
GTTAAAAATCATCACGGTAGTGAAAAAACCTGTTTTTTCAAAGAACAGCTCTCAATTATTTCAGTAACTCAAACCAAAACTACCTGATTTTCACCTTTTTCAGAGAACCGTGAGAATAAGTTTTATCATTTTGTCTTTTTGTTTTGGGTCACTTTCTGCGATAAGTAAAGTCAGGGCAGTAAGAGCCGAAGGTGTAAGCCGGGCAGTATCAAGAACTCCCGCACTTCTAAGAAAAAAAACAAATGAATAAGCACCACTCCGCTTATTGCCATCTACAAATGGATGATTTTTTATAATAAAATACAACAGATGAGCAGCTTTTTCTTCTATCGATGGGTACAATTCGTTGCCGCCAAACGACTGCATAACATTTCCAATAATACCTTCAAGTGTTCCTTTTACACGTTCGATACCGAATAGGTCACTGGCCTGCCCTTGCGCAATAAGGGCATTTTTAAGTTCTTTAAGATTCCCAGAAAGCTTTTCTGCTGCAAATGATACCCGTTTTGTTGTTGACCCTTTTGAAATAAGGGTATCATTGTCAAAAGCATTAAGAGAAAACCAGGTATCAGCGAAAAATGTTACAAGCTCCAGGACATTTTTATTATCCATAGATGAACCTGCTAATGGGAGCAGGTTTTTAACATCTTCTACCGCTTTTAAAAATGATTCGTAGTTTACTATTAATCTTTTTTTATTAATTGTAAAACCATCTACAATATGTGAGTGCAAAACCTTTGTTGACCATTGGCGAAATTTTGTTCCCATCTTTGAGTTTATACGATACCCAACTGATATAATAGCATCCAGATTATAAATTTCCACTATACGGTTAACTGAACGGATACCTTCAAATTGAACTTGTTCCAATTTGGAACAAGTTGAAATTTTATTCAATTCGTTTTCCCGGTAAATATTTTTCAGATGTTTAGTAATCGCTTGAGACCTAACTCCGAAAATAGATGCCATTTGTGCTTGTGTAGCCCAAAGAGTGTCTTTCTGTGCGTCTTTTCGAAGTTCAATTGCTCCGTTTTTTGACTGGTAAATAACAATATTGTTTTCAGTTAGTTTAACAGCTTTTTTTATAACCATATATCATGTACTCCTGAGTCTGGAATGATGTCTTCGATAGAGCAGTAATCCTTTCTGGATAATATCATAGGCATATTGTTGCAAATGCCGATGTATTTGTCCAGAAAGCATTGTCCTTGAGGACGTATTTAGACAATATGATATTCGTTCCCATCAGCAATTCCGCTACTCAACATAACCTGTTCTTTGAAAAACACAGTTTTTGAACGACTTTGATGATTTAGTTAAAATCGGCAGGAAAAACAGGGAAAAATCAGATTTTAGCGTTAAAAATCATCACGAAAGTGAAAAAACCTGTTTTTTCAAAGAACTGATCTCCACGGCTTTTCCTGTTTCGGTTGATGAATCAACCCGCTACAAGAACTGCGCCGATAAATCGGCAACTACGTCGACAACTATTATCACTTCTTTAATGGTAGTATTCCTGCTAGTTCGCCGATTACGTTTACGAGCTCGGTGTTTGCGGGGATAACTATCTTGGCGTTGTTTGCAAGGGATTTTTCTACGGTTTCAAGGCGCCTTAAAAGTTGGGCGTTGCCTACGAAATATTTTTGGGCGGCTTCATTGACCAGCCTGATGGCTTCGGCTTCACCTTCTGCGCGCAATATGTTTGCCTGCTTGATACCTTCGGCTTTCTTGATTTCTGCCCTTTTTTGGCCGTCAGCTACTGTTTCGGTGGCAGTAGCATAGTCAATAGCGGCAATTTTTTCATTTTCTGCTTTAACTACCTTGTTCATGGTTTCCTGCACGTCTTTTGGCGGGTCAATTTCTTTGAGTTCTGTGCGGACTATCTCAATACCCCAGAGGACGGTTTCTTCCTTTAATATTCTGTGTAATTCGGAATTGATTTTGCCTCTTTCGCTGTTGGCTGATTTTAAGGTAAGTGTACCGATAATGTTCCTTAATGTAGTCCTTGCCAGGTTTACTATCTGCCAGTTGATGTTATTTACATTATAGATGGAATTCTTTACGCTTTGTTCGTCAGATTTGACTTTAAAGTAAACCTGGGCGTCTACCCGGGCGTTCAGGTTGTCGTTTGTAATTATTTCCTGCGGTTCAGCATCTACCATCTGTTCGGTTACGTTTTCGTAGTAGATATGCTCAATCATGGGGATTACCCATTGGAAGCCGGCATTGGCAAACCTGTTATACTTTCCCAATCTTTCAATCAAGCCCCTGCGCGTGGGCCTGACTATCCTGATACCGATAAAAAAAATGAAAACAACTGCGGCAATTACTACATACAAAAATTCCATAAACTTCCTCCCTTAACAGAGCCGATGAATCGGCAACTACATAACTACTTAATTGTGGATTTTAGCTTGGATTCTGAGTCTACCAGGAAATTGGCGGAGGTGACTACTTCTTCGCCGGGGGAAACGCCGGAAATAATTTCATAATAACCTTCCGCGTGGCGGCCTGCCCGGACCTGCCTGGGTTCATAATGCCCCTTTCCTTTATTAACGAAAACCAACTGCCTGGTGCCGGTATCAAGCACGGCTTCTTCAGGTACAGCTACTTTATTTCCGATGTTCACGCGAATAACCGTATCCACGAACATATCCGGCTTGAGCAAGCCTTCGGGGTCATCTACCTCAGCCCGGACCAGTAAAGACCTGGTTTCGCTGTTCATGTAGGAACCTACAGAACTGACATTCCCGCTGAACTTATGGCCGGGCAAAGCGCCTGTAGCAACATCCATTACCTGGCCTTCTTTTATAAGGTTTGCTTCGTTTTCATAAACCTGCGCATAAATCCAGACAGTGCCGCCGTTTTGATTGGCCATAATCAGATTTGACGGGGGTTCGGAAGTCTTTGAATACTTTTCTATCTGCGCATGGGATAACCCCAGGTGCATTAAGCGTTCCATGCTTGATTTTAGCAGTGAATCGGCCTGCTTCGCGGATTCAACGCTTGGCTGTATCCCTGCGGGGCCTGCAGGGCCGGCTGAATTTAGTTTTTGGTTTGCGCTGAACGCCTGCTGGTATTCCACGATTGCCGAGTACAATTCAGTGTCATGCGCCACCTTCCCTGACGCGCGCACATAAGTCTCCAGGTTTCTTCTGCTGACTTTTGACAGCTTCACGCCTATCAGCTGCTGCCTTTCCGGGCTGATATAAATACCTGCGTTCCCGGGCCCTTTGGATTCCTCATAAACGGGTACATAATCCATGCCCATGGAGTCTTTCATGGGAACTTTTGACGTAACTTTCGGGTCCATGGAGTTACGGTAATATAATAGCTTTCGTTCATTTCCGGCTTCACCGGCCGGAGGTTCTTGTTTGGGCATAAGCACCAGGTCCATGCCGCAGATGGGGCAGGAACCGGGTTTATCTGAAGTATAGCTTGTGTGCATGGGGCAATAATATTTCTGGGCATTTGATTCTTGCATCCCGTTGTGATCGTGTTTACTCCCGCAGGAAAAAAGCCCGAAGATCGGGATTAACCCAAAAATAAAAACAAAAATTAGTATTTTTCTGTTCATAAATATTCTCCTTACCATTATTTCAATTCCTTCCCCACTGCTCTTTCCAGTTCTGCCAGATTCTTCCAATATTCACCTATGTATTGATAAAGTTCAAGATTCAGGTTCAAGAGTGTCCGCTGGCTATCAAGCAGGTCTATGAAATCCGTGCGGTTTGCTATGTAACTTTCCCTGGATACGTCCATAAGCTGTTTTGCCTGTGGGATCATGGCGGTGTTATACTGGTTTATCAATTGCTGGTACGTTTTGACCTTTGTGTACAAGCTTTTTATGCCGTAAAGCGTCATGTTTTCAAGGTTTTTATACTCATATTCCGCCATGCGCAGATCCTGCTTAGATTCAATAAACATCGCCCTTTGTTTCCAGAACCATAGCGGCACATTTAAGGAAAGCATGCTTAAATCGCCCGCCTTGTCGCCCGAATCACTCATATAATAGTTCTTGTAACCCAGCATCAGGCTTGGGAGATATTCCCTTTTTGATAATGACGCCGACAACCTGCTTTTTTCTACCGTGTATTTTGCGCCCTTTAATTCCGGGCTGTTTTCAGCAGCCAATTTCTGAAGTTCTTCAACCGAGTATGAAAATTCAAGTTTTTCTGGTTGAACGGGATCGCCGATGGCTTCTTCCGGTTTATTATTCATTAGGATGTTCAGCATCGCCTGCGAGGTTTCTTTTTCCTGCTGCAGCATTTTCAGCATATTCTCCATTTTTGTGAGTTCAATCTGCAGGCGCAATAAATCACCCCGGCTTCCTGTCCCCGTAATATACCGCGCTTCCACTGCTTTAGCCATGTTATTCAGGAGACTAACCGTTTCATTGTAAACCTGGATTGATTTGTCCGCAACAAAAAGCATGAAATATGCTTTCCTTGTGTTCGAAATCACTTCCAGCTCTTTTGCCCTGTACTGCGCCTGCTCGATCGACTGAGATTCAGTTTTTGATATTTTTGACCGCAGGTACAATCTACCCCAGAAAGGTACTTCCTGGGAGACCCCCCACATATTCATTTTGTTGGCCGTATCGCGCTCGTAGCTCACTACCGGGTCAGGCAGGTTTCCCGATTGGGTTATTCTCGTTTTGACCGATAGATACCTCTGCCTGGCGGACTGTATCTCGGGATTATTTTCCCTTGCCTGCCTGATAACATCATCCAGCAGAAGGGGTTCTTCCTGAGAATACCCCTGCGCCGTAAACGCAAAAACCAGCAACAGAAAAAGTATCGGAAAAGACCTCATATACACGTGTTATTTTAGCATATTATTTTTAGATTCAGTTTTTTTAGCCGCCGGCATTTTTTTGGCCTTTTTTTTGACATTGGTAACAGATCCCGTGCTGACACCCTGCCGGGTAAAAGCAATAGTGCTGGCTGCTACAGTTTCATTGCCTTTAGCATCAGGACTGTTTTTCTTTACGCGGTATTTTATTATTTGTTTGGATTCAAGGACCATACCGCATTTCGGACATTTTCCGGGCTTTTCACCACGAACCTCTGAATGCATGGGGCACGCATAAACAGTTATCAGAACCGTCTCAATCTCAGCCGGTGTCTTCTGCCGGGCTGGTTGCTTGTTGTCCATGTTTCCCATGTCATGGCCCTGCATGCCCTCCTGGTGGCTGCTGCCTCCCTCGCCATGACAACTCATCGCGAGCGCCGTTCTGTTCATCA
>MGVM01000183.1 GCA_001800495.1 Elusimicrobia bacterium RIFOXYB2_FULL_48_7 | reverse complement strand
AGGTATTATTCCATTCATAGACAGGCTGGGAAACCTGGACTGTTGAGCCCAATATCAGTTCTGTGCCGGGGCCGCGGCCTACCTGGTCCAGGCAGGGCCAGCCGTTGGTGATCTTGAAAACATCACCGGTGTCCCAGTCCCTTTCTATGCCGTTGTTGGCGGTATTGCTTTCTTTTACCATGAAAAGATCGCCGGTATTCCAGTTGTTCCTGGTTCCTCCGCTTAAAACAGCCGTAATTGTATCAGCGGTGTTGGCGGTTATCTGCCCTTTGCTGCCATCGGTAAGGTTGAAAACATAGGAGTTTACCAGCCCGTTGGAGGGGTTGGCATAGGTTGTCCAGTGTTTCCCCGTGCAAGAGAGCATTGATTGGCCATTGCTTCCGGTATGGACACCGGCTTCCTTTGCGTCTCCTTCAACAAGCAGGGCGGTAACAGTATCGGCGGTGTTTGCCGTGATATAACCCTTGCTGCGGTCCGTCACGTTCCATATAACATAACCTAAAAGCGAATTAATTCCCCAGTTTTTTCCGGTTGAGGAGAGCGTTGACTGGCTGCCGGGTGCAGAATGAGTTCCGGAGTAATCCGCAAAATTATTGTTAAGCGGGAGATTGCCGTCGAAAGAGGCAAAACCGTCGCATAACTGGCCGAACAAGCTTCCAAACTGCTGCGCTCCGGGCGATGTATCCGCCCTGTAATAACCAAACAGCATGGGAGGGCTTGAATAATTTCCGTTCATGGTATTATTAAATACAACCCCGGCCACGCCGTTTAAACCCAGGGCAACCCATGCCGCCTGTTTCCACCAATAGTTATCATAAATTTCCGCGCTGATCCCGCCCCTGTACCCGCCGGTAGCGGCCCCGTGGGCTTCAATGAACACGTTGCTGATATTATGGCGGAATACAAAACGGACGCCCTGGTCGGTTAGCACGGCGACCTGGTCTTCCGGCCTAGTAGGAGCACGCAGGTCGAACACGCAATTTTCGATATACACCGCGTTTGACGTGCCTAACGAGAGAGGCCTGTCCCAGCCGGAGCTGTTCGGGTAAGGGTAGGCTCCGGGTACGTAAGAACTGCCCCGCACCCAGATAGAAATCGGGATCATCCCGCCGGTGTCCCAGTAATGGGTGCAGTTGTCTATCAGCCCGTAGGTATCGCCCCCGGAAACCGAGATAGCGCTGCCGACGCCAAGAAAACTGCAATGGTCAATGCGCCAGTTTTTGCAGTCGCCGAATATAAAGACCGTGCTCGGGAAACCCGCGACGGCCGTGTGCCCCGCGAATGTAATTCCTGTGACCCTGAAGGGCTTGCCTTCCGCCCCGGTGATGTACAGGGGCTTCGCGTAGTCCGCGTAACTGCGCGGGTACTGGCCGCCCGAGGGCATGCCGTCGTTTATCACGGTGAGCCCGGCGCCGGCGCCTTTTAACGTAATGCCTTTCAGGTTTATTCTTACGCTTACCGTCCAGGTGCTTTCACCCACCGGAAGCATAACCGTGTCGCCGTCAACCGCAGCGTCTATCGCCGCCTGGACGTCCGCCTGGCCGCAGGTTGTTGAGACAATTACGGCCGCGCTTGCGTTCGCGCTGAATGCGCCGAGCGCAAAAAGAAATAAACAGCAGTATTTAGTTGATTTCCTCATCGTTGTTTATTAAACCTCCAGTTTCACTTTGCAAAGGATAATATGATTTCCTGGCACAAATCCTTTTTTCTCTGTGAAATTTCTATTTCAAAAATGCCTTTATCGGCCTGTTTTACAGATGAAACCACGCAATTGGCCGCCTTGTGCAGTTCAATATTCCTGCCGGATGAAATAATGAGCTTGCCTGTTTTGGCGCCTGAACGCTCAAGCTTGACTGTAATATGTTTGGAAGAAACGCTGAAGTCCTGTATCTCAGCTGCTCCCATGGATATATGCAGGTTTGAACCTATAAGCAAAGGATCGTTTTTTTCTGACACAGGGGTTAACCTCAATATTTTACACCCGTGAGGCGCTATGTCTTTTATGACGGAACCGTCCCGGACCACGCCGAGATATTTTTCGTCCCAGAAAGACCAGACATGGAAATTTCCGAGCTTTTCTTCCAGGAAAGAAGCGTCCAGCGCCATGCCGGCAGGTTTTTCTCCGGGATTCCACAACATAACGGTGGCAAAATTTCCATACTCCCTTTTTGCAGAAAAACCAAACAGCTTGTGTTCCTTGTCGCATGCCCCGTTTAACGAAATGGCTTTTTCCGGGGAGTCAGGCGTTATAACCCCAAAATTGCGCAGATAGTTGTCATATTGCCCGTTTTGTATGGGCTCGGAGATCATTGTAATGCCTCCATTGAGCCCCACAAAACTGTGCCATGTGCGCAGTTCCTCTTCAGTAAGCCCATCCCTCGGTTTCAAATATGTTACGTCGGGATCTGTCGCGAAGATTATGCCGTTTGCAAATGAAGCGTAGCCTGCCGCGCGGATGCAGTCATACAGACAGCAGGGATTGGGGTCGCGCCAGAGCGCGCAGCTGTCGAAACCGACCCTGGAGGCGTCAGCATAGCCCATCGAGCCCCGTGTGAAGGTAATAAAACATGACATGAGGTATATTTCTTCACCGAGAAGCTGCCTGTATAAAGCATACAGGCCCCTCAATGCCTGCAGGCGGGTTTTTGTTTTATCATAAAACTCCGATTCTGCGTCCACCAGGGTGAAATCAATTTTAAAATATTCAAACCCCTGTTTCTTGTAGTCCAGGATTATTGACTTAATGAATTCCCTTGCTTCAGGGTGGGTGGGATCAAGGGCGTGCGATTTCCCGCCCCAATTGGTTTTTACTACTGCATCCCCTCCGGACGGCGTTTTCTGGAACCAATCGGGATGCCGTTGTTTGAGCCCGGTTTTTTCATGCACTATCAAAGGAGCCAGCCATATGCCCGGTATAGCGCCCGCGCTTTTGACCGTCTTAACAAATTTTTCAAGGCCACCCGGGAATTTTTCGTGGTACTTCCAGTCGCCGATTACGGCCTGGAAACCGTCATCAACCTGTATCACGTCAAATCTTATATCGTTCCTGTATTTTTTACTGTATGCCTGCGCCAGGCCGTCGATGGATTGGGCTGTTATGTCAAAACCCAGGTCATACCAGCTGCACCACCCGCTGACCGGGCCGCGCTTAATGCGCGAGCCGTGGCTTGCGGCAAGCCATTTCATGACGGTAGTTACAGCTTCATTGTAGGGGCTGGACGTGATAAATAATTCCTGGGAATCCCGCCAGGTTCCCGGCTCCACTAGTACGCCCGACATCTCGCTGGCGGTTTTGAAACCGATCCGTTCGGCGCCGATATGGCATTCAATATTTATGTCTGCCTCAGGGGCTCCGACCGCGGCCATCATTATGCCCGTGTTGCCCCGGTCTTTGTATAAACACATATAATCCGAGAATGACCTCACCTGTCTGCTCATGAAACGTTCTTCATCGGGTACGGGAGGCATGCTGCATTTAAACGCTCCGCAGATCTCCTGTGTTATTTCGAATTGGCTCGGCACTTCTTCATCCAGGGCTCCCATGCGCCGGCTCTCTGTGAGAGTGGACAGGTACCAGCCCTTTTTGCCGCCTTCGCAGGCCGCATTATCTTTGCCTGTGTCGAGTAATATCAGATCTTTTAATTTTACGCTCGAGCCGGAGCCGTTATAGAAAGATACTTTCAGGGTAAGGCCCGGGTTATTCCGCAGGAGGCAGGCTTCCCATTTCAACCGGCAGTTTTGACCGTCAGTCCATAAAAACGTTTTTTTATCAGCTTTACCTAAAAAAGTCTCAACCTCTGATTCCGAAACCAGGCACTGGATAGAGTTTGTGTTAAAGAAACAGCGGCCATTGCCTGAAATAAATACAGCCCCGGGTTTTCCGTTTGTAACAGTTATTCCCCGGGTATGCAGATTGAGAATTCCTTTGTCAAATTCCGCCTTAAAAACACTATTTCTGTCATTATGCATTGGCGCTAGTCCCTGGCCTATCCTTGTTCTTTGTTATGTTCTTTCACGGTTTCAATGTACGCTTCAACGTTTTTCCACGGCACTTCCGGTTCAAGCATATGGGTGGGCCCGAGCAGGAATCCCCCGCCTTTACCCAGTTCTTTTATGAGCTTGTTGCAGGTTTCTTTTACCTGCTCCGGCGTGCCGAAGGGCATGGTTGTCTGCGTGCCTAAGGCACCCCAGAAAGAAACGTCCTTGCCGAATTCCTTCTTGATCTCATAAGGGTCCATGCATTCCGGCTGCACCGGGTTGATTATATCGATTCCTACTTCTATTAAATCCGGGATAATCTTGCGCATATTCCCGTCGCCGTGGTAAAAAACGAGGATGTCGGGTTTTATTTTTTTCGCGGCTTCTACAACCGCTTTCAGCCGGGGTTTCAGGTACGACCTCCAGACGCCGGGGCTCATCATCATGTCCAGCTGGGTGGCAACGTCGTCGCCGAGCTTTAAAACGTCCGTCCCGGCTTTCGCGTATTCTCCCGCCATGGCAGCGCAGACACGGGTTACCCTGTCCAGGTGGTAATTGGCCAGTTCTTCGTTCAGGGCGAAATCCATCAGCATGATTTCCATGCCCCGCATATCCCACGCGGTTTCAAAAATCGACAAGGGCCTTGAGTGGGTTGCCAAACCGGCGTCCCTGACGGCTTTTATTTTATCCGGCAAACCGGCCCAGCCGTAATCTTTGATGGGGTCGGGATAAGGGTAAGCCTTGAATTCTTCCAGCGAGGTGAAATCCTTCATGGGGAATACGTTTTTCTCGAAATGGGCGACAGAGCCCCTGGTTTTGCCCGCGCCCCATTCAAGGTCGATCTCAACGCCTTCCTGGCCTTTATAGTATTTCAGGAACCTGTTTTCTTTCACCAAGTGCGCCGGGCGGACGCCGCGTACTGGGAAATCATAGTATTTAGCGTAATCTGCGCCAGCATCGGTTGAACCGGTTCTTTTTTTGAATTCCTCTATCAGGGAAGGGCATAACCCGAATTCAAAAGGCACGTACCCTTCTTCCTTCCTTCTCATGACTTTTAAAAATCTTTCTCTCATTTACTTAAGCTCCTTTTTTTTAAATAATGGGGACGGTTCTCATTTGTGGATAACTCTCCCCATTGCTTTCCAATAATATGCCATACTGCTACTAGAATACTTCAAGTCTGTCTGTGAGTTATCCA
>MGVM01000182.1:5342-7533 GCA_001800495.1 Elusimicrobia bacterium RIFOXYB2_FULL_48_7 | reverse complement strand
TTCAAATTTGTGAGGAATCGCAACACGAGAGGAGTGCATCTATACTTGACAAACATCTACATAGATGACACCGGTGGTTGAAAAAAGGAGTTAATAATAATGGAAAAACTTAGGGCGGGGATTATCGGGGTGGGGTTTATCGGGCAGGCGCACGTGGAAGCTCTGCGGCGGCTGATGAATGTGGAAATTGTGGCGGTATCGGAAGCAAACAAAGAGCTGGCTCAGCAGAAAGCGAAGCAGTTCGGCATTCCGAAGGCGTATGAGAATTACCAGGACCTGATCAACGACAAGGAAGTGGACATAGTCCACAATTGCACTCCCAATAACGTGCATTACAAAATAAACATTGAAATAATAAACGCGGGCAAGCACCTGATTTCCGAGAAGCCCCTGGCGATAACATCCACGGAATCAAAAGCGCTCGTTGAGCTCGCCGAAAAAAAGAACGTGGTGAACGCGGTCTGCTTCAACTATAGGTTTTACCCGCTCAACCAGCACACGCATTTTGAGATCAAGAACGGCGCGCTCGGCAATATCAATATAGTCCTGGGCCAATACCTGCAGGACTGGCTGTTTTTTAATACCGACTACAACTGGCGTCTGGAGCCGCAGATCAGCGGGGCGTCTCGCGCGATAGCGGATATCGGCTCGCATTGGTGCGATTTGATCCAATTCCTCACCGGGAAACAGATACTTTCCGTCTGCGCCGACCTGCAAACTGTCCATACCCAGAGAATGAAACCAAAAAAAGCCGTTGAAACCTTCGCCAACAAGGAACTTAAGGCCGAAGATTATGAAGCCATCAACATCAACACGGAAGATTACGGCTCGGTGCTGGTCCGGCTGGAAGGCAATATCAAAGGCGTGTTCACTGTTTCCCAGGTGAGCGCCGGCAGGAAAAACCATATCTATTACCAGATTGACGGAAGCAAAAAGTCGGTTTCCTGGAACCACGAAAAATGCGACAACCTCTGGATCGGCCACAGGGAAAAAGCCAATGAAATATTGATCAGAGATGCCTCTCTAATGAACAAAGACGCCAAACGTTTCGCCCACTATCCCGGAGGCCACCCGGAAGGGTACCCGGATTGCATAAAAAACCTTTTCAACGAAGTTTACCAGTTCGTTCTGTCGGGCAAGAACCCCGCGAAAGACGAAAAAACATTCCCAACGTTCAGGGACGGGCACCGTGCCGTTGCCATCTGCGAAGCCATAATGGAAAGCAACAAGTCCGAGAAATGGGTCCCAGTCAAACAGCTTAAATAAAATGAACCGCGAACGCAGCTTGAAGATGTCCATTTATGACGGCCTGTTCTGCGCCGTCACAAACGGGCTCACGTCCAACTATGTAACGCCTTTCGCCCTTGCTATGGGCGCGAAGGATTTCGCCATCGGGCTGATGAGCGCCATACCGTCGCTGGTAGGCGCGTTGGTGGAACTCAAGACTGCTGATATCGCCGAGGCGTTAAAAAGCCGGTTGAGGACTATTGTGCTGTTTGTCAGCATCGAGTCCGGGGTGTACATCCTGCTGGGGCTCTTGCCGCTGTTTATAAGGCCCGGCAACCAGGCGGGGATAGTGATTTTCGTCCTGATGATGGGTTTAATGGCGGTTTGCTCGCGAATTGAAAGCCCTAACTGGACTTCCCTGATGAGCGAGTTAGTCGAAAAGACAAAATACGGCGATTATTTCGGTTACAGGGGCAGTTTGACCAGGACCGTCAGCATTTCCAGCGTGTTCGCCGCCGGGCTCATATTGACACTGTTCACCAAACACGTGCTCGCGGGTTTCATGCTGCTTTTCATAGCAGGCGGTGTGTTCAGGTTAATATCGTGTTATTTCATCAGCCGGATGGACGATGTTCCCATATCCACGAAAGAAGAGCATAAGTTCAGCTACTGGAAGTTCATCAGGCGCTACAGGGTAAGCAACTTCGTGAAGTTCGTTGTTTTTTCAAGCGCGATAAATTTTTCCGTCGCCATTGCTTCGCCGTTTTTCAGCGTTTACATGCTCAGGGACCTGCACATGAGCTATTCGCTTTTTACTATAGTGAATGTTTCCGCCGCCATAGTGGGCCTGGGCACTATGAGGTTCTGGGGAAAAATGGCCGACCGGCTCGGCAACGCGCGCGTCATCAAGTTCACCACTTATTTCCTGCCGATCGTCCCGCTTCTCTGGCTGGTTTCGCAGAAT
>MGVM01000182.1:0-5287 GCA_001800495.1 Elusimicrobia bacterium RIFOXYB2_FULL_48_7 | reverse complement strand
GTGCGGGCCTCGGCGGCTGGCTTGCCACGCGGCTTCCCGCGATATTCTCCTATCAGCTTATGACGCTCTTCGCGCTTTCAGGGATCCTGCGCCTTGTTTTCGGCCTGGCCATGATGCATACTTTCAAGGAAGTGCGCGACTGCGAGGACATACACGACCTGAAACTGCTTTCCAAGATAGTCGGCGTAGAGCCGATAATAAGTTTTGGCAGCGACATTTTCTACCGCACGGATGAGCCGAAAAAATAGTTTATGAACAAAAAGCACCTGGCAATAATATTCCTGGTACTTGCGTCGTCCCTTGTTTATTTAAACTCCCTGAATGCCCCTTTCATTTTTGATGAAAACACCAAGATAGTAAAAAACCCCGACATCAGGAAACTCTCCGGCATCGCCTCGAAACTGGTATACCCTTATTCAAAGAACAAAGACCAGATCTACCGCAACGACCCCTCCAGGCCGCTGGTTTACCTTACCTATGCCGTAAATTACCATTACGGCAAACTTAACACTTTCGGGTACCATGTTTTCAATGTGCTCCTGCACGCGCTGAACGCGGTGCTTGCGTTTTTGTTTTTCAGCATGATACTATCCGCGGTTTTCAGGAAGGATGCGGTAGGCCCTCCGCTTATCGCGGCGCTGTTGTTCGCCGTGCACCCCATAAATACGTCCGCCGTCAATTATGTGATGGGCAGGTCTGACCTGATGTCCACGGCATTTTATCTTCTTTCAATTATCCTGTTCGCGCTCGCCGTCGCGAAAAACAGGCAGCTTATCTATTATTCCCTGGCAGGTTTCCTGCTGGCACTTGCCTCCAAGCAGACAGCGGCCACCCTTCCCGCGGTGATTTTTCTATACGATTACTTTTTTATCAGCGGCTGTAACCTGAAAAAAGCCCTTGAAAGAAAAAAATACCACCTCGCTTTCTGGGGCGTGCTGGCGGCATATATGCTGGCAAGGTTCGCCTTGCTGGGCGCCATGGGGGACATGGAAGCGGTCAACGCGCTCTGGGACAGGTACCATTACATATTGATCCAGCCCTACGTTATATTAAGGTATATCGCGTTTTTATTCGTGCCCTCCGGGCTGTGTTTTCTCCACTACCTCTATCTGCCCGCTTCACTGCTTGAACCCAGGGTAGCAGTGCCATACATTGTCCTGGCGGCGGTTTTCGTTTCCATGTATTTCCTGCACAAAAAAGGAACCGCTTTTTCAAAGGCAGCTCTTTTCGGCGCACTGTGGTTTTTCATAACGCTCTCGCCGACTTCCAGCATTTTTCCCACGACCACGCCGATGGTGGAATACCGCCTTTACCTTGCTGGATTCGGCATTTACCTGGCGGTTGTTTCGCTGTTTTATGCGGCGAACACCAAGGCCACCCGGGTTTTATACGCGGCAGCCGGAATCTGCGTGCTGGCGCTGGGCATTTCCACTATCACGAGAAACCGTATTTATCAGGACCCGGTCATACTGTGGAAAGAAGCCGTCGCCATGTACCCGTCAAACGTGCGAGCGTATAATAACCTGGGCACGCTCTATTATGAAAGGAAGGATTATGATAACGCGGTGCTGGTGTTCAATGAAGTCCTTAAAGTCTGGCCCGCTTACCCGGAAGCCCATAACAGCCTGGCAATGGTTTACGACTCGCAGGGAAATATTGAGCAAGCCATAAAAGAATACCGGCAGGCCCTATACTACAAGCCGGAATTCCCGGAGGCGCATATCAACATCGGCAACCTTTTCTCGGTAAAAAAGGACTTTGCCGGCGCGCTGAAAGAATATCAGGCGGCGCAGGACCTGGACCCCACGCTCGACAGTATCTACTTCAACCGCGGGGTCATGTATTCCATGCAGAAAGAATACGTGAAAGCCCTTGAGGAATATAAAAAAGCCCTTGAACTTAACCCCGGCAACGAGCGCGCGAAACAGAACATCGCCGGCCTGACAAATCCCGAAAGCGGCTCGGCAGAATCAATTGAATATTACCGGGAACTCGCCTCCCGCGAGCCGGGAAACGAGCGGGCGCATTTCGCCCTGGCCATGCTTTATAAAGACCGGCAGGATTTTGACCGGGCCCTGGACGAGTTCCGGAAAGCTGCGCAGATAAACCCCGCAAATACCGACGCCCACAACAGTTTGGGGATCATTTACACCATGCGCAAGGAATACGACAAGGCGATAAAGGAGTACCGGCAGGTGCTTGAGCTCGACCCCAATTACCTGGTTGTCTACCTGAACCTCGGGAACCTCTATTACGTGCGCGGCGAATATGACAAAGCGCTGAAAGAGTACCAGAAAGTTCTGGAAAAGGCGCCTGACAACGGCAGGCTGCATTATAACATGGGCAACGTGTACCACGCGCAGGGAAATTACGCCAGGGCGGTGGAAGAATTCCAGCTGGCTCTCAAGTTTAGCCCGGACAACCCGTCAGCTTTCAAGAACCTGGGCAGTTCATATTACGCCATGAAGAATTATACCAGCGCCCTGCAGGCGTTTGAAAACAGCGCGAAATTCAATCCGTCTGATCCGGAAGTTTCCCAGCGGATAAACACATTAAAGGAAATGCTCAAACAATAAGACAATAGAGACAATAGGGGACGGACCCGAAGGGGTTTGTCAGTTTAAATAGTTGCAATCTTGAAGAAGTTGTCATAGGAGTTCAAATGCCTGTATCAATAAAAGTCATCATTGATGCGATTGACCATCCGCTTTATATAAAATTTATCGGGTGGGGGATTTCATTGCTGGTCGGCAATGACCTGCTGTTTGATACTTTCGGCAATGCCCGCATATTGAAATTCATGGCGAAGGCGAAAGTCGGCCCGAAAAGCATCAGGCAGGTATTCCTTTCACACCAGGACCCTGACCACGTCGGCGGGCTTTTCGCCTTTCTTGAAAAAAACCCGGACGTCACGGTGTTCGCGTGCAAAAGCTTCACGCCGGAATTCAAGGAAAAAGTGAAAAACACGGGCGCGCGGCTGGTTGAAGTCAGCGGCGCGCCGCTGGAAATCAGAAAGAACATATTTTCAAGCGGCGAAATGACCCGCATGATCAAGGGCAAGCTCGTACCGGAGCAGGCACTTGTAATTAAGGAAGGCGGAAATCTCACCATTCTCACCGGCTGCGCCCACCCGGGACTGGTCAGGATGGTTGAAGAAATCAAAAAGAGCTTCGGCGGCAAAGTTAAACTGCTTGCCGGCGGATTCCATTTCTGCGACAGCAAAGAGCCGGAAGTCCGAGAGGCGCTTGACGCCCTCGCGGCCCTTGGAGTTGAAAAAGTCGCGCCTTTCCACTGCACCGGCAAAATAGCGTACAAGCTGTTCCGGAAAAAATACCTGAAGAACTATACCAAGCCCCGCACCGGCAATATAATAACACTTCCCCATTAAACAGGAGAAAGAAATGCACAGGCTAAACAGGTTCAATGTGTTCGTTTTCTTGCTTTTAGCTGCCGCTTCAGTCAACGCCGCCACTACTGTGTGCAAGTGGAAGGACAACAAGGCCGGCGCCTGGGTAATGGAATTTGACGATTCCATGTACACGCATATTACCTATGTAATACCCCAGCTGGTTGCCCGCGGGCTTGCGGGCAATTTTTTTGTTTGCCCGGGCACGGTTATGTACGGCTACGGTATAATGACATGGGAAAGCCAATGCGACAGGCTGGGCATGCAGATGTCCAACCACACCATGAATCATGGCTCAACCAGCGACATGGCAGTCGCCAGGTATGAGTTTTCCGAAGCGTCAAGAATAATCTGGTCGCTCAACCCTCCCGGAAGGAGCAAGTTGATTTGCGGCGGCATAAGCGGTTCCGCCACGTATCCTTCGGGTTATTGGAATATGCTGCCGGACTATTATGTCATCGGAGGCACCCCGGGGTTCGGGAATTCAGGAGGGTCGGGCCTCGCGCCGCAGCTTCAGTCTATACAGGCGGCTATTTCCTCGGGCACATCAAGGACATACAACATGCATGGCATCGGGCCCCAGGCGGAATATTTGTTCACAGACCGCGGATGGAATACGGCGGATTTTAACAGCATGCTGGATTACCTTGTTTCCGTCTCAAGCGTGTTGTGGGTGGGCGGCTACCAGGACATCTATATGTACAACGTTGAAAGGGCTTCAGCGGTTGTCAGCATGGTGGAAGATTCGACTGGCGCGGTAAGGTTCAACCTCGTTTCATCCGGTACACATCCCAGCTTTCCCGACCTTTCCCATTATGATTACCCGCTTACGCTTATCAGCGATGTACCTGCCGGTTGGCCTTTCTGCAAAATAACACAGGGAAATTTGATAAGCATTAAGCCGGTAAGCGGGACGAACAAGGTGATGTACGATGTCTTGCCCAACCGCGGGGAAGTGCGCCTGGAACAGTGCCTGGCGATGGATGTCAGTTCGCCTTCGGCGCCGGTGGTGCGCGACGGTCCCTCCGGGGATATTTCCGTTACAAGCGAATTGTACTCCATTTCCGCCAACTGGGATCCCGCGGCTGACGCGGAAAGCGGTGTCAGCAGGTACTGGTACGCGGCGGGAAGCACGCCCGGCGGGTCGGAAATATTCGGCTGGGTGGACAACGGCACGTTCACTTATGTTACCACCAGCCGGACCAACGTGGCGCTCAGCCGCGGCGTGACGTATTATATCAGCGTTAAGGCCGTCAACGGCGTGGGGCTGGAATCAATTCCCGGCGTATCAAACGGCCAGTGCGCTGAAAGGGTTGCCGGGCAAGTGAAGTTTTACGATGATTTTGAAACCGGGAATTTGAGCAAGTGGAATACCTCCGGGTTAAGCGCCACAAACGCGCTTTCTGTTTCCGCCGGAGCCGCGCAACGGGGCAGTTACGGAATAAAATGCCATGTCACCGACAAGACAGCTTCGGTAATTTCCAAAACCAATATCAGCCCTTCCGGCGCGAAGGAAACTTTCGTGAAGTTCAACCTGAAAATGGAAAATCTTAGCCTGCCGCAGTTCGTGCACTCCGGCACCGGGCTTGATGACGCCAACTGGCCGGACAAAGTTCTGAGCGTGATGAAGCTTACCGATGAAACAGGCGGTTTCCTGGGCGCGCTGTTCCTGGGCAATGACGACACCGGCATCAATATGTATTTTGAATACAAGGAAGGTAGCGACTGGGTTTGCGCCCCAGGCTGGCCTGGAAAGTACGCGGGTTATTTGCCTATCTCCACCGGTACCTGGCATACCATTGATGTACACACGAGAGCGGACGACAACATACAAGGCGGGGTTGAGATCTGGATTGACGGGATTAAAGTCCAGTCGGCCCT
>MGVM01000181.1:5382-8144 GCA_001800495.1 Elusimicrobia bacterium RIFOXYB2_FULL_48_7 | reverse complement strand
CAGCTGGAGCAAAAAAAAGGGGAAAAGCTCAGGTACGAGAAGAAAGAGCAGTCCATCAAGAAGGAATTAAACCGCATAAACAAGGAAATGAACAAGGTCTCATCGGAAATAAACTCCATACAATCGAAAATCCGGTTGACCCAGAGAAAACTGAAAAGCACGGAAAACGAGATGGCGGCCGCGAAAATAGAAATAAGCCAGTGGAAAATAGTATTGATGAACGAACTGGGTTCGCTTTACAGGAACAACTATACGCTCCGGCCGGTCATCAGCGACCCCTGGGAGGAGCGCTTGAGGGCCGATGCGCTCAAAATAAAGACAACCCAGATAAACCAGGCCAGCGCCAGGGAGACCTACGCGCAGGCGGTTTACCTGAAGTACATAAGCACGCAGGATGAACTCAGCCAGCTTAATTCCCAGCTGGTGGATAAAAAAGCAGAGCAGGAAAAAGTCCGCGCCGAGAAAGGGGAAGTGCTGAAAACCACCCAGGGCAGCCGGGTGGCCGCAGAGGAAGAAATAAACAAGCTTAACGAAAGCACCGCCGAGATGAAATTTTTCATCGAATCCCTTGAAAAAAAGAAGAACGAGACCGCCGAACTCAAGAAAAAGGAAGAGCTTGCCAAGAGGACTTTCCAGGAAAAAAAGAAAATGTTTGCCTGGCCCCTCCAGGGTATTGTCACGGCCAGGTTCGGCAAGAACAAGCATCCCCAGCTTAACACGTATGTCATTTCGAACGGTATAAAAATACAGGGCGCGCAGAGCGCGTCCGGAGATTCCGTCACCGCGATAGACAAGGGCGAAGTCGTGTATGCCAAGGGCTTCAGGTCCTACGGCAATACCGTCATAATTGACCACGGCGGGGGAGTGTACACCATTTACGGCCAGCTGGGAGAAATACTTATAGACATCGACACAAAGGTCAAGGCAGGCGACGTAGTAGGCAAGACAGGCCCGGCGAACAATAATACGCTATATTTTGAAGTTTCCATAAACGGCCAGCCCCAAGACCCGCTTGAATGGCTGGGTGCGGCCGCGCAGAATCTACAAAAACAATAGGAGGTTTCAGATGCAGAAAGTCACAAGGCTTTTGACAGTGGTTATCTTATTAACAAACCTGGCGGTTTTTTCCGCCGCCAAGCAGGACGACAAGACTTACGACCAGATAAAGCTCCTGCTGGACGTTCTTTCCTATACCCAGGACAAGTACGTCACGGAAGTCGATACCCAGAAACTCATTTATTCCGCCGCCAGCGGGATGTTGAAGCCGCTGGATCCTTTCACCCAGTTCATGGAACCCAGGATTTACAAGGAAATGAAAATAGAGACCGAGGGCAAGTACGGCGGCCTTGGCATCAGGATTTCCGTGCGGGATAACTGGCTTACCATTATTTCGCCGCTTCCTGGCACCCCTGCTTACCGGCTCGGGATCCTGCCCGAAGACAAGATAATAAAGATTGAAGGCGAAACCACCCAGGGCATCACGATGGAGGAAGCCATCAAAAAACTCCGCGGCGACCCGGGCACCAAGGTAAAGATCACAATCGCCAGGGAAGGGTTGAAAGACCCGGTGGACTACGAGATTACCAGGGAAATAATAAAAGTGGAAACCTCGCGGGTGAAAATGCTGGACGACAAGATCGGCTACATCCACCTGCTGGAATTCAATAACAACAGCGAGGGAGACATGAGAAAAGCTCTTGCCGACCTCAAGGCCAAGGGCATGGACAGCCTGGTTTTCGACCTGCGTAATAACCCCGGAGGACTGCTGGATGTGGCGGTAGAAGTAACCAAATTATTTGTAGGAGACAATAAAATGGTAGTGTACACCCGCGGCAGGATACCGGAAAGTTTCCGCGAATACCGCGCGGGCAAGGAAGCCCCCTGGAAAGACCTGCCGGTTGTGGTGCTTATCAACAGGGGCTCGGCTTCCGCCTCAGAGATCGTTTCAGGCGCCCTGCAGGACCACAAGAGGGCCTTGATAGCGGGGGAAAGAAGCTTCGGTAAGGCGAGCGTCCAGAGCGTACTTCCGTTGAGCGACGGCTGCGCTTTGAAGATCACCACGGCAAAATACTACACGCCTTCAGGCCGGCTGATACAGGTTGATACCGAGACGAAAAAAGGCGGCATTGACCCTGATGTAAAGGTTGAAGTTTCCCTGGAAAACCAGGCGAAACTGCAGATGCAGGAGGAAATAATTTATCCCGAAGGCAAGGAACCTCTGAAAACCGCCAAAAAAGAAGCTGTAGAAGACGTGGCGCTTAACAGGGCTATAGACATTTTGAAGGCGCGCAGGGTATTCATGCCCCAGTAAAAACTAAACGGTATGATTAAAAAAATATTTTTTGTTGTTCTAATAATCGCGGCGTGCGTGGTTTTCTTCCTTTTACAGGAAAAGAAGGACCTGTCGGATAAGGCGTTGAAAATCGACCGGGCCGTCAATGAAGCGCTGGTAGACAGCGGCATTACCGATGCCGATATAATAAACCAGTACTGGCGCGAGAAGAAGGACAGTTTCACGAAGTGGGTTGAAATAACCAAGGAAATAAAGCTTCCGAAGAACGTTGAGTTCAGCCGGCTGAAGGAAAACCTGCAGCGCGCGGGGAAATCTTCCGGCGCCCAGGCCGCTTTTACGCAGGAAAAAGGCAAACAGCCGGTGCTTGTGCTTGGCACGGACAAAAAGGCGTTTGTGAGCATTGTCTTTCATTCGGTAATAAGGCCGAAGATAGCCATAGTGGTGGACGATGTGGGCTATGAGGATAAAA
>MGVM01000181.1:0-5355 GCA_001800495.1 Elusimicrobia bacterium RIFOXYB2_FULL_48_7 | reverse complement strand
ACAGCAGGGAACTCGCCCAGCTGCTTGAAAAGAATAACATCCCTTACCTGATGCACCAGCCGATGGAGCCGGAGGGCTACCCGAAAGTAGACCCGGGCAAGGCGGCGCTCCTGGGAAAGATGAACAAGGCCCAGATAAAAAAAATGCTGCTTGATAACCTGCAATCGGTAGGCAACCCCATCGCGGTCAACAACCATATGGGGTCAAGTTTTACCACAAAAAGGTTCCAGATGTACGTGCTCCTGTCGGAATTAAAGGTAAAGAACATGTTTTTCTTTGATTCGCGCACGAGCACGGAAACCGCCGGGAAGTTTATTGCCAATAAGGTTGGTGTTCCCTGCCTGGTGAATGATATATTCCTTGATGTCACAGATGACCAGGCATACATGGACAAACAGTTCAGGTTCCTGATAAAGATAGCCAGGCGCGCGCCTTACGCTATAGCCATCTGCCACATACACAAGCAGAACATGATTCCCGCGTTCAGGGCGATGATGCCGGAATTTGAAAAAGAAAATATAGAATTTGTTTACCTGAAAGACCTGCTGGACGTGAAGAAACCGGACGTAAAGAAGATGTTGCAAAAATCGCAAAAAAAGGTGCAGGCAAAATTGCCGGTGAAACCGCCTGCTAAATTGCATGCTAAGCAGCCGGTCAAGTCACAGAAGAAGGGCGCGAAATGATTGTCCTGGGCGTGGAAAGCTCGTGCGATGAAACCGCAGTCGCGCTTGTAGAAAACGGGCGGAAGATTATCTCAAACGTGGTTTCCTCGCAGGAGAAACTCCACGCGCAGTATTTCGGGGTTGTCCCGGAACTTGCCAGCAGGGCGCACCTTGAAAATATAAATTATGTCTTTGAAAAAGCCCTGCGGGGCGCCGGGTTTGGAGTCGAACCGGGTGAATTGAAGAAAGTCGGCGCGATATCCGTAACCGCCGGCCCCGGGCTGATGGGTTCGCTTCTGCTGGGATGGACTTTCGCAAGGACTGCCGCTTACATTTACGGCAAGCCGCTGGTGCCGGTGAACCACCTGGAAGGACATATATTCAGCGCGATGCTGGAAAATATGGAATTGAAGCCGCCGTTTTTGGCGCTTGTGGTTTCCGGCGGACACACTGAACTGGCCCTTGTCTACGGATACGGCAGATACAAGGTTTTAGGCCGTACCAGGGATGACGCCGCCGGCGAAGCGTTCGACAAGGTCGCCAAACTGCTGGGTTTGACATATCCGGGCGGGCCGGTGATCGAGAAACTTGCCCGGGAGGGAAACCCCACAGGAGTGAATTTCACAAGGCCCTACATGTGGGAAAACTGGGATTTCAGCTTCAGCGGCATCAAAACAGCGGCGGTATATTTCGTCAGAGACCGCGAGAAAGCCATTTTAAAAAATAATAACCTTAAAAAAGACATCTGTGCCTCGTTCCAGTCCGCTGTTGTTGACACTCTGGTTGACAAGACGCTCTCAGCCGCGAAAAAATTCAGGATGGGAAAGGTTGTTGTCTGCGGCGGCGTGGCGGCGAACGGGTTTTTAAGGGAAAACTTTATAAAAAAAGGCGGCGATCTCGGCATTGAAGTGTTCATTCCTTCCCGGGGGCTGTGCACGGACAACGCCGCGATGATAGCAAGCGTCGGTTATTATAAATTAAAAATGGGGAAAAACAGTATCGCGGGACTGGATAACCGGTACCCGAACCCTAACCTTGAAATAAAAAACTGGTAAATAGGGGAAGTGTCCCTGTTTATTTGGAGAATAACATGAAAAAAAACAACTGGCACGAATTTTCTCACCCGGACGGGGCGCGTTTTTCCAGGCAGGGCTTCCCTGAAGCAATTTATTGCCCCGGGAAAACCATAGAACAAATTATTGAGATAGCCTCCCGGCTCCAGAAACACGGCGGCCCGGTGATTTGCACACGCGCCGATGAAAAAACTTTTCGCGCTGTAAAGAGAAAATACAAAAAAGCCGTGTATTACAAGCTTGCCAGGATAATACTGGTCGCGAATCCCGTCAAACAGGCAGGAAACCAGCGCAAAAACTATGTCTGCGTTGTAACCGCAGGCACAACGGATATTCCCGTGGCGGAAGAAAGCTCCATCATGGCGGAAATCCTCGGTTCCCGGGTGGAAAGGGTTTATGATGTCGGCGTCGCCGGCATTCACCGGCTTTTTGAACACTCGGACAGGCTTAAATACGCTTCCTGTATAGTGGTTTGCGCGGGAATGGAAGGAGCCCTGCCCTCAATTATTGGCGGGCTTGTCGCCTGCCCTGTGATAGGAGTCCCGACATCGGTGGGTTACGGCTCAAACCTCAAGGGGTTCTCGGCCCTGCTTACAATGCTTAATTCCTGCGCTGTGAACGTTTGCGCGGTGAATATTGATGACGGGATAGGCGCGGGAGTGATAGCACACCTGATAAACGGAAGGGCCCAATGGTAAAAATCGCTTACTTCAACTGTCCTTCGGGAATTGCCGGCGACATGATGCTCTCATCGTTGTTGGAATGCGGCGTAAGCCCTGTATGGCTGGAAACATACCTGAAAAAAGCGCTGAAAATAAAGAATTGGAAACTAGCCGTAAAAAAAGCCCATAAGGGCCACACCTCCGCGACCCATATTGATGTTGTCAGCGATTTCCATTTTGATACACCTGCCCAAATGAAGTCGGTCCTGGCGAAAAGCTCCCTGCCGTCTGGAGTAAAAGCCAAAAGCCTCGATGTCATGAATGTCCTGATCTCCGCGGAATCAAAAATCCACAAAATGCCAGCAAACAAGGTTCATTTCCATGAGCTCAGTTCCATAGACACGCTTATCGACATTACCGGGAACATTCTGGTGCTGGAAAAGCTCGGTATTGAAAAGGTTTTCGCTTCAAACATCAATATCGGCAAAGCCGAGCCGGCGACTTTGGAAATAATAAAACGAAACAAAATCCCGGTTTATGTTTCGACCCCGCAATATGAGCTTACCACTCCGACAGCTGCTGCCTTGATGGCGGTGCTCGTGGAGTCATTCTCCCTTCGACCCGTATTCAATATAGAAAAATTCGGGTTCGGCGCCGGGACTTTTGACGTGCCCGGCCATTCAAACATGGTCACAGTTATGATTGGAAGTATGCAGACCGCCGCAATGTCCGACACCGTTATCCTTCTTGAGACAAACATAGATGACATGGACCCGCGGGTTTACCCGTTCCTGTCGGAATTGCTTTTCAAAGCAGGGGCTCTTGATGTCTGGCTGACTAACATCATAATGAAAAAAGGCAGGCCCGCAGTAAAGGTTTCAGTCCTGTGCTCGCCGGAAACAGAAAACGCGCTCTCAAACATAATCCTCAGGGAAACCACCACAATAGGAATTAGAAGTCAGTCTATGGGCAGAACTTGTTTGCCCAGGATCCAAAAGGGGGAGAACAAAATATCCACCCTGCCTGATGGTTCAACAAAGTCCTCAGTAGAATACCGCAAAGCCGTTATAAAAGCCCTCAAAACCAAGACCCCGCTCTACAGACTCCTTATCCCAAAACCAACCCCGAAAAAACCATTGACTTATTAATAAAAATAGACTAAACTATAAGTAAGAAGTTCAATTAATGATAATTAATAGAGGTTAAATGGCTGAATTACTAAGAATCTCCGAAATCGCTAAAAAAGCGGGAATCCTTCCTTCAAAAATCAGGTATTATACCGATATGGGACTGCTGAAAGTAACGGACCAGACTGAAGGCGGGCACCGGCTTTATGACCTGAAGGATACCTTACAGAAACTGAACCTTATTGAGTTTTTCAGCAATAAGGGTTTAACTATAGAAAAGATCAAGGCGGAACTCCAGAGAACACTTACAAAGAAAAAAGTGCTTGTGATCGATGACGAAGCCGAAGTCACCCAGCTTGTTGAAGATGTCCTGAAGGGCAAACTGGACGCCGAGGTCAAGTCCGCTTTTGAAGGTTTCACCGCGGGCCGGCTTATAACCGAATACCTGCCCGACCTGATAGTGCTGGATATAATGCTTCCCGGAGTCAACGGGTTTGAGATCTGTAAGCAGATCCGCGCTATCCCGTTCCTGAAAGATGCGAAAATACTTGCCATAACCGGTTACGATTCAGACGATATAAAAAAGAAGATCCTTGATGCCGGGGCTGATGACTTCCTGGCCAAGCCCATGGACGTGTCCGTCCTGGTAGAAAAAGCCTGCAAACTGTTAGGACTGAGCTAGGAGCGAAGTCCAAAAATTCCTACAAAATAGTTTTTAGGCTGAGCTAGGAGCGAAGTCCAAAAATTCCTACAAAATAATTTTTGGGAGTGGAGAAGAAATGAAAAAGAACATCATTATTCAGGTCATTGCTATTCTATTTTCATTTTCAACCTTTGTTTATAGCGCGGGGATTTCTTCTCCCTGCGGGACTATGTACCTGGGAAACCTGAAGATAGGCCAATCCTACAGTCTCCAGCAATCACTGGGTTATCCGTTTAACGTAACATACAGCGGGCGTTCAATGGCTGACATGAAAATAACCGTTGTCGTGCCGTCAACAACCACTTCAGACGGGTTTGAACCGATACCCAGCGATACATGGATAAAGGTTGTCAAAGACCAGTTTTCCCTTGAACCCGGACAAGTGGCTGAAACCGATGTCATCATAACTATCCCGAATGACGAAGCGCTCATGGGCAGGAAATTCCTTGTTAAAATCAGCCCTGCGTCGGGCGCACCCAAAGCAGGCGGGCCAGGCCTGGCGTTCGGGGTCGGTCTAATGTGCCGGCTTCAGCTTGAAATAGGAGCAAAGCCGCCTACACCTGAGGAAATACGGCAGATTAAAAAGCAGCAGTTGGGGGGGACGGTTTCAGTGCTCGTTTCACCCGAAAGAATATTCCTTGTTGATGTACCGGTTGGCAGAAAGGTAAATTTGAAGAAAGAATACCAGGAAGCGCTGAAAATAGTGAATTCAACGGATTTTAAACTTAAAACAAATATAAAGTCTGTTGATGTTATTAAATCAGGCATGTTCGCGCCAACGGATTACAAGGTAGCAGAAGACCCAAATTGGCTGAAAATAGGGAAAGAGAGTATATCATTAAAAAAGAATTCAATAATAGACATACCACTATATCTTGAAATCCCGGAAAGCCAGAAAGGGGAAAAGCTTTACTTTGTAATCATAACGGAAGCGACCTCAGAAATCCGCAACGTGAAGTACTATACAAAAGTATACGTAGATGTAGCAAAATAGCCAGCCTGTTATACCGCAAAACCACACTTTCAAAAAAATTTCGTAACAATTAAGCCGTTCCAAGAACCACTTATCTCCCCAGATAACACCAATCCAGTAAACCGCTAACCGACCCTGCCCCAACTATTTTTGCC
>MGVM01000180.1:6719-7561 GCA_001800495.1 Elusimicrobia bacterium RIFOXYB2_FULL_48_7 | reverse complement strand
TAAAAGTTACTATCGGGAGCCGGTTGTGTCTAAAAACGGTTTTGGAGCGGGAAGCAGGGGGTTGTCCGCCAGGCGCACGTAAAAGAATTCCCTGCCCTTTGAATCAGATTTCAATTCAACGGTATTTAAGGCGTTTGCTTTTAATTCCTCAACAGGCAGAGAAAAACACAGCTGGTTTTCCTTCCGGCTGCCGCCGTGCCACTTCCATCCGAGTTCAATGCGGTTTTTTGTTTCGAGGTAAGTGTCTTTGCCAATGAGTTTAATATGATTTCTTCTGGCTATCCTGCTTAATTTGTTGAGCCGCTCCCACCAGGGAAAATCATGGAATAGCACATCACCGCTGTATTTCCACCAGCACCTGGTATTTTTAAGATAATGTTTCCTGCCGCCGTTTACACGAAAATACCAGGCGTTTCCGCAGGTGCTGATATTGTTATTTTTGACGAAAGTGATATAACTGTTAATGCCTGTTACTTCCTTTAAATCCGCAAGATAAAAGATTTTTCTTATACCCTGGCCCTGTTTTACTTTTTGATACCTTAATGTATCCCAGCCAATACCCTTGTCCCAGTTTATTCCAGACCAGAGCCAGAATTCCTTTGCGCCGTTTTTTTGGGTCCTTAAATAGAACCTGTCCAGTTCAGGATAAAGCGCTTTTGCGGTATATGGGGTCAACCTGATCCAAACATAAGTGCCTATAGTATGCATGTGCCAGTGGGTACCTATAGAAAAAACATACATGTAATCCTTCTTTTTCAAGTAATACCTTTTTTGTGCTTCCGGCAGTTCTTTACAGGAATACGGGTCTGCCATGATTTCCATCCAGCTCCTGTTTATCAAGT
>MGVM01000180.1:4316-6707 GCA_001800495.1 Elusimicrobia bacterium RIFOXYB2_FULL_48_7 | reverse complement strand
TATTCTCTTTTTTATAAATATTCTCACAAACACACCAATTTCCATCTATCTTTACTTCTGCTATGGTATGCCCCCAAAGTACGATTGTCCTGGCTTCAAGCCCCATCGTATGAGCGACTGCCACCATTACTGCTGATACACCAGTACACCAGGCTCCATTAATCAGGGTATCGACTGGATGCAGGTATTCACCCCCGGACGTTTTATAATTCGCGACCAGGTCATCGGCGATTGCCTTCACTTTGTCGAAAGTTGTAGTGCCTTTATGGAATTCATTGTTAAACTCTTTTTTCCTGAACACCCTGTCCCTGTATTTAACGATAAAATCCCAATCTTTTTTGTGATCTCCGAATTCCTTTGAAACATAACAACCGGCAGTATCTCTTTTGGTTATTAGCTCAGGAAGCCTGGCAAAAGGATTTACGTGCCGTAGTAAACCTGTACGGCAATTTTTCCCTTTAGAGCTGCCTTCTGTTTCATGATGAACACAAAATCTCCAGTCAACATCCTGGTTCATGTCTTTTATCTTGTAGACATGCAAGTCGTCTCTATAGGCCTTAATCATGCAGTCCGGGACATCTCTTTTGATTTCTTTCCATCCCGATTTTTTAAGCATTATTTTTCCTATTCACGCAATAGTTTTCTTAATGGTTATTTATCTCTTCTTACTATTAATGCTACGCCCTGGCCGCCGCCTATGCACAGGGAAGCAAGCCCGTGTTTTGCCTTTTTCTTTTTCATGCCGTTTAATAGCGTGACAACTATCCTTGCGCCGCTGGCTCCAATCGGGTGCCCCAATGCAATGGCTCCGCCGTATATATTTACTTTTTCTTCGTCAATCTTCAATTCTTTTAGCACAGCAATGCTCTGGCAGGCAAATGCTTCATTTATTTCAGCCAGGTCAATGTCTTTGATGCTTAAACCCGCGCTTGCCAGCGCTTTATTTGATGCAGGTACGGGGCCCATGCCCATAAATGCGGGGTCCAGCCCGGCTGAGGCATAAGAGGCTATTTCGCCCAGGATATTTATGTTTAGTTTTTTTGCTTTTTCTTCGGACATCAATACGACTATTGCGGCGCCGTCGTTAATACCCGACGAATTTGCTGCCGTAACAGTGCCGTTGCTTTTAAAGGCGGGTTTTAACAGGGCAAGTTTTTCCAGGGCGGTATCCGGTTTCGGATACTCGTCTTTTTCAAAACTTTGAATCCCCTTTTTCCCCAGGTCGATTTTTATGGGAAATATTTCTTCTTTAAAAAAATCGCCTTGCTGGGCTGCCGCGCACTTTTTTTGCGAATTAAACGCGTATAAATCCTGTTCCTTCCGGCTGATAGAATATATTTCCGCTACGTTTTCCGCGGTAACCCCCATGTGGTAATTGTTGAACGCGTCCCATAACCCGTCGGTAATCATTGAATCCAGAAGCTCAGTGTTCCCTGCCTTGAGACCCCATCTTGCTTTTTTAAGCAGGTAAGGAGCCTGGGACATGTTCTCCATGCCGCCGGCAATTATGCATTCTGCTTCTCCCGACCCGATCATTTGCGAGCCCAGTATAATCGCTTTCATCCCCGAACCGCAGACCATATTAACGCAATACGAAGGAATTTCATTATTCAGCCCGGCTTTTATGCTTGCCTGCCGCGCCGGGTTCTGGCCCTGTCCTGCCTGGGATACATTTCCCAGGATCACTTCATCAATCTCCGGGTTTTTATCCAGCCCTGTTTCACTTAAAAGCCCCTTAATCAAATCAGCGGTAAACGCGGCACAGGGAGTATCCATTAAACTTCCCCCGAAGGAACCTATCGCAGTCCTTTTTGCTCCGGCGATAACCACTTTTCTCATTTAAACTCTCCCTATAATATATTTAAATGGGTCAACTTCTTCCCTTAATATTTTCAATTCGGCTTCGGTGGGTTCTGCCGTTGTATCGTATTTCCCGGGGATAATTATCTCGAACCCGCTGTTCTCGTTCACCGCGCCTAACTGGAACCCGGGATGGAGCGATAATAGCTTCATTCTCTTATTTTCCTGGTCAAATCCGTACACCCCGATATTTGTTATTACTTTATAGGGCCCCGTGCCTTCGGGCAGGCCCGCTTTCAGGCGCGAATCTCCGCCGCTGCAATAACCCGGTGTGGTATAAAAATCCAGTTTCTCGACAAATCTTTTCTTGTCCTGGGGAGTTACGACCATGGTCCTCCAGCAAAGAGATGCCAGGTCGTTGGCTCCTCCACTGCCGGGAAACCTTTTCCTGGGTTTCTCGTAATTACCCCCTATCATTGTTGAATTCAGGTTCCCGTATTTGTCTATCTGCGCCCCGCCTAAAAAACAATAGTCGACGATGCCCCTCTGGCAGTTTTCCATTACTTCTGCCATTGTTGCAGCCATCAGCCC
>MGVM01000180.1:3780-4279 GCA_001800495.1 Elusimicrobia bacterium RIFOXYB2_FULL_48_7 | reverse complement strand
ATTGAAGGTAGCAGGGGAGCGATACCTCCCGCTTCAAATATTATTACCAGGTTGGGTGAATTTGTTTTTTGTGCCAGCATTGCTGCCGCGCAGGGCGCCCCCGTTCCTACAACAACTACGGAGCCGTCTTCAAGGTTTCTTGCCGCTATTGTTATCATTAATTCTATGCTATTGTATGCCGCCATTATTTCCTCCGTTTCAGTCAATCAGATATTCCATGTGGCGTAATTTCATTATTTTTTCAACGCCGCCGTTTTTGTTCAGGTATTCGTAAAAATCCCTGCAGGAAAATATATTCTTTTCAAGGAACTTGCTGAAAGCCGCTTCGTCTTTCTCTGCATCCAGCCATTCCCTTAAATGCTCTTCGTCTGAAAAGTATTCTCCCGCCATGTTGGAAGGGTAGGCGCCGAAAGGCAGTTCAATAACCGCATCAACGCACCAGTAAGGTATGGTTGTATTGTTAGGCTCCCTTCTTATCTCGTCGTTGGTTATTATCTTT
>MGVM01000180.1:2240-3742 GCA_001800495.1 Elusimicrobia bacterium RIFOXYB2_FULL_48_7 | reverse complement strand
ATCGTCGTCGGATACTATTATCCCGTCAATCTGGCAATTGCCGTAGATATCAGCCCTGTGTACGTGTATAAGGGCAACATCAGGGTACAACGCCGGCAGCGCCACCAGTTTCTGCCCCGTGAACGGGCAGAGTATTTCTTTTGCAGCCGAGTATTCAAAGGTGTCAGTGCCCATCATGGTCCTGGCAGGCATAAACGGGATACCCATCGCTGCCGCTTTATACCTCCAGGCCAGGGCGGCGTTGGTCCATTCCGTGAATTTAATTTCCCCGGATTCAAATAATTTCCCGGCGTTCCTGGATAAACCCCTGGCTTCAAGGCCTATTACATAGGCGATGTCGCATCTGTTAAAACATTTTGTTGAAGCCAGTATCTGGCAGTCGTGGGTCGCGGTGTGCCCGGAAAGCCCCAGGTTTTTCCTCTTCTGCCTGACGATTTCATGTAAAAGCGCAGTAGGTATCCTGTTACCCCCGAAACCTCCTACCGACAGGTAATCGCCGTCTTTAACATATTTTTCCACGGCTTCTTTGACCGTCGTGAGTTTTTTGTGCATCCTCTTGTCTTTTTTCCGGAAAAAAGCCCTCATTTTGTCGGTATTTACCGGCATAAATAATTCGCATTTTCCTGTTTTTAATTCTGTTGTTGTCATTTCATCGCCCCTACTCCTAAGATTTTTCTTGCTTCTGAAGCTGTTGCTATTTCCCTTCCTATTTCTTTTGCAATCCTGACAACTCTTTCAACCAGCATTGCATTAGTAGCGAGAATGCCTTTCCGGAAATAGAGTGTATCTTCTATACCTGTCCTTACGTGCCCGCCAAGCAATATTCCCATTGTTATCATTTGAACTTGTGACACACCAATGCCGCAAACTGTCCAGGTTGAACTTTGTGGCAGTTGTTCAACCATATGCATTAAATTTTTCGGTGTTCCTTCTATTGAACCCGGGATATTCATCACCATGTTAAAATGCAGGGGTTCTTTTAAAACGCCTTTTTTAACAAACCTCTTTGCATTTGAAATCATTCCCACGTCAAAAGCCTCTATTTCGGGCTTAATGCCGTTAGAATACATTCTTTTACATAACCCTTCTATTAATTCAGGGCTATTTGCATTAATGGAGTCAGGGAAGTTTGAAGAACCGGTTGCAAGGCTTCCCATATCGCATTGAAGGTCAAGCATCTGCCCCCTGCTTTCAATGGTATTTTCTCCGCCGCGGGCTCCTGTTGAAAGCTGGGTTATTACATCGACCTTGCGCTGTTTTATCTTATCCAATATTTGTTTGTAAATATCCCTGCTATGGGTCGGTTCACCATTGCTGTCTCTCGCATGTATATGGGCAACGGAGACTCCAAGTTTCTGGCATTCATAAATCGTGTCAACAATCTCATCCGGGGTCACCGGTGTGTTCGGATTCAATTGTTTGCTGGGCACATTGCCGGTTAATGCAAGCGTAATAACTAATTTCTCCATAGGTATTCCCCTTATTGAATAGTTTCTGTT
Source organism: Elusimicrobia bacterium RIFOXYB2_FULL_48_7 (assembly GCA_001800495.1). Classification (GTDB taxonomy): domain Bacteria; phylum Elusimicrobiota; class Endomicrobiia; order CG1-02-37-114; family XYA2-FULL-39-19; genus OXYB2-FULL-48-7. The sequence continues at coordinate 2,243 of MGVM01000180.1, read as the reverse complement.
GTT
>MGVM01000180.1:0-2183 GCA_001800495.1 Elusimicrobia bacterium RIFOXYB2_FULL_48_7 | reverse complement strand
TCAGTTCAAACGGGAACGGTTCTTTGGTTTTCTGGTCTTTTACAAGTTCTATCCCTATCATCAGCCCTTTGCCCCTGATGTCTCCTATCATGGAATAATTATAGAGGGATTCAAGTTTTTTCATGAGGTATTCACCCATTTGCTCGCAATTCTTAACGTAGCCTTCCCTTTCAATAATCTCCATTACTTTGCCAGCTATGCCGCAGGAAAGCGGGTTTCCTGCAAAGGTGTGGCCGTGTATGAATTGCCCGCTGCCTTTGACCATTATGGTACTGAATACTTCATCGTTGGCTATGGCAGCTCCTAATGGTGTATAGCCGCAACTCATCCCCTTGCCGGTGGTTATTATGTCCGGAGTAATACCAAAGTGTTCTATTGCAAAATACCTGCCAGTTCTGCCGTATCCGGACATCACTTCATCTATTATCAGGATAATATCATGCTTACGGCAAATTTCCTTCACCATTTCAAAATATATTTTGTCAGGATGCACCCCTGGCGCCGCTGAACCTACTACCGGTTCGCTTATGAAAGCCGAAATATTCTCTTTTCCCTGTTTCACTATTTCTGTTTCCAGTGCTTCCGCTGACTTTATGCTTGTCTCTCTTAAGGTAGCACAGTTCCACTGGTTTCTGTAATGGTAAAACTGCGGTATTTTCGGGAAATCCAGCAACATCGGCTCATAAATGCTTCTCCGTTCTTTTATCCCCGTCATGGATAGAGACCCGATGGTATTGCCGTGGAAGGAATTCCATTTGGAAATCACCTTCCATTTTTTTGTGTTTTTGCCGTCTCTTTCAATATAAAACTGCCTTGCCATTTTTATTGCTGTTTCCGTGGCTTCCGAGCCGCCGGATACAAAATATACGTGATTTAAGCTGCCCGGGGCCTTATCGGATACCTGCCGGGCGCATTTCTCAATGGAATCAACTGTCCACCTGTCTAAATGCGTAAACGCTATCCGCTTTATATGCTCCCTGGCGAACTCAGCAATTTCTGTATTTCCATGGCCGATGTTTGCAACCGCTGAACCGGAACAGGCATCTATGTACTCCTTGCCGTTCTCGCCATAAAGATATATGCCTTTCCCATGCGTTATCCTTGGATAATGCCAGTTTTGATTCCTGTAAAACACATTATTTTCAGGTGCCTTGTTTAAACTCATAGTTCCTCCAGTGTATTTAATTTAAGCAGTAAAATTTAATTGAAAGGCCTGATAACGGTTCCAGCCACGGAGAGACGTACCAGGCCTTTCAAGTTATTCAATTAATAAACGACAAAGCCAAAGAACATTATTTTGTTACTATAATTTTACCAGTTTTTTTGGCGCCACTGTTAGATGTAATACTGAAAACGTAGATACCCACCTTGATTTTTTCTCCAGATTCGTTCAGGCAGTCCCAGTTTATTTCAGCCGCCCCTGTTCCGGTTGTAATCTTTTTAACAAGCCTGCCGCTTGTTGTATAAATATTAACCTCTCCGCCTTTTGCCCCATCGATCCTGAATTTCAACGGTTTGCCTGCCGCTAAATTGAAGGGGTTTGGATAAGCGGTTATCGTATCGGTTATTTGTCCGGGCGGCTCTGTAACCGGTGGCTGATCTGCGGTTTTTCCCCTTACCACCAGGCAGGTTACAGTGAACGGAGGAAATGTATAATTTATAGTGCTTGTCTGCCCGGTAAGCGTACTGTTTGCCGGCCCGGGGCCTCCTTCATAACAATTTGCTTCGTTCATGGAATATACGTCAACAGTTCCAGACATATCAAACCCGGAAATATTGATTTGCGCGTTATAACCTGTTGTTGAACTTAAATTTATTGCCATTATCGCAGTAATGGTGGAACCTTTAATACTAGCCTGCATAATCAAATCGCCGCCAGGATTAGTATCTTCGCATTTTATAAGCGTGTCCCCAAAGTTTTTGTACATCTTATATACATAAAACCTCGGGCGGGGCTTATAATCAGGAGGAGGCCCTATAAGGGCATAAGTGCTTCCCGTTACGCTCCACATGGACCAGGGGCAGGAAATAATAAGTTTATTGTTTATACTGCTGAAAATCATATGGGCAGAAAACATTGCTCCCGTATACGTGTTGAACTTGCTGCTGCCCGCATCAGAATCATCGCCCCATTCGCTGTTTGCAAATACCACTTCGCCATGGCCTGGAAGGTATGTATTATA
>MGVM01000179.1:4472-9220 GCA_001800495.1 Elusimicrobia bacterium RIFOXYB2_FULL_48_7 | reverse complement strand
GATCGTCTTCTTGATCGCGGGAAGGGTCGAGGTTTCCCCCGACTGCCCCAGTACGTATATTATCTGGTTCTTAACATCCGCGTCGGATTCGCTTTTCAGCTGTTTCGTCAGGATCTTGACGGTTTCTTCATCAATATAATTACTGATGATTTTCAGCACTTCGATTTTTACCAGAGGGGATTTGTCGGTAATTGACTCTTTCAGGTATTCCATGACCTGCGGGTCGCCCAGCTGGCCCAGCGCTTTTACTGCCTCAACCCTGACTTCCTCTTCCTTGTCGTCCAGCCGCTTGGCAAGTTCCGGGATCACCGTTTTATCGCCGGCCGCACCAAGGGTCTTTACAGCGTCTATTCTCAGGAAAGGATCCTTGTCATTAAGGTTGGCCAGCGCGATCGGGACCGCGGAAGTGGTCGGAAAATTCTTGATGACCTTCATGGCGTAAGAGCGCACCGCAGGATCGGGATCCTTGGCCGAATCCATGAAATACGATATATTCTTCAAGTTGGCGAATTTATTAAGCATATTTTCGGCTTCCATCCGGACCGACTCATCCCCGGTCTTCAGGCATTGAAGCATCACTGGTATCGAAGAGGGGTCGTCAAAGCTTTTCAGGACGTCGATTATCGCGAGTTTTACGTCAATGCTCTTCTCCGCAAGCAATGAATTATGAAGCTCCGGCAGGACCGACTTGTCGTTGAAAGCCTTTATTGTGTTGAGCATGGCTACTTTCAATTCAAAGTTCTTTTCCAATGGGAGGGCCTTCGCGAGTTCGGGCAGAAGTTCTACGGCCTTCATGGTGCCCATCGTGTTTATACAGGTGATTTTCACGGCCTGGTCCTTGTCGTTGATACCGCCGGCTATTATGTCAACCACTGAAATATCCGAAATCTCAGGTACTGTTTTCTGTATCAAATCGCGCAATTCAATGTTTTTTTCCTTTTTGAGCCGGCTAAGCAGGTAAGGGACTGCCCTGGAATCCTTGAGCTTTGAGAGTGTTTTTACGGCGAACATCCTTACATTCGGGTCGCTGTTGTTCAATATTAGCGCAAGTGAAAAAGTATCCTGCCGGCTGGCGATGAAGTCCAGCGACCTCATAACTTCTTCCTTAACCGAAACATCCTTGTCCTTCAACGCCTCGATCAGCACAGGTACGGACGCTTTATCGCCCAGGACTCCCAGCGCCTTGGCGCAATACCTGCGGATAACGGGGTTTTTGTCATTAAGCAGAGGTTCCGTAAAAAAAAGCACGGTTTCCGGTGACAGGAATTTTTCCATCACTTTCTCGATTTCCGCCTTGACCACCATGTCGTTGTCCATGAGGAGAGCCATCACATCGGGCATCGCCTTGTATATCTTCAGTTCGGCAAGAGATTTTGCCGCCTGGATCTTTATCTCCGCGACAGGATCTCTGAGTTCCGCTATCAGGTTGGCGCTCACGGACTTGTCGCCTATTTCCCCCAGGGCTTTCACCGCCGAGAACCTGACAAAATCGTTGTCTTTGGTCGCTTTTACAAGGGCCTCAACCGCGGTTTTGTCCTTTGCTTCGCCGAATAAAATAGCGATTTGCTGCCGAATTTGCGGAGCTGGGTTTTCCGCGAGTTCCTTCTTTAATCTGGCGGTCAGATCGTTGTTAAGAAAAGCCGTAAGCGTTTTTCTTATTTCCGCACACACTTCGGGGGAATAATCCGACAGGGCTTCTATGAAAATCTCGGGCTGCGACTTGAATTCCAAATGACGCAGCGACCTTACCACGCCCAGTCGCACCCCCGGGTCGGGGTCTTTCAGGTAGTCAACAAGCAGGCTGATGTAGCGCGTTTCTTTCGCCTTACCGATATTTTCTATGACTTTCGCGCGGACTTCAGGCGAGCCGTATTTAAGGTCTTCTGCGTAATTCTGCGCATTAATATTGATCGTGGAAAAAAAACAGGCAAGAAAGGCAATGAGGCAAGTCGTTTTGTTCAAGGGTTGTTTCAAGCAGCCCTCACTTACGGAATTACTTTATTGAGCGGGTATTCTATTATCCCCTGCGCCCCGGATCTTTTAAGTTTGGGAATTATCTCTTTTGCTTCGCTTTCATCCAGGATAACTTCCAGGGCAACCCATCCTTTAAGGGCCAGCTGGCTTACAGTCGGCTGTTTAAGGGCGGGTAGTATTTTTACTATTGAGCTTAAATTCTTCTGTTCTACGTTCATTTTCAGGCCGACCATGCTTTCGGCCGCCAGCGCACCTTTGAGCAGGAGAGTGATATTTTCTATTTTTTCTTTTTTCCAGGCATTTTTTACCGCGGAACTGTTAGCTATGAACTTTGTGGTGGAAACAAGCACTTCTTCAAGTATTTTCAGCTTATTCGCGCGCAACGAACTGCCTGTTTCGGTCAGTTCGACTATCGCGTCGCAAAGTTCCGGCACTTTCACCTCGGTCGCTCCCCAGGAAAACTCCACTTCGGCCGGAACCCTGTTTTTCTTCAGATATTTCCTTACTACCTGGACAAGCTCGGTAGCAAGGCGCTTCCCCTTTAAATCTTTAACCGATTTGATGCGGGAATTTTCCGGCACGGCAAGCACCCACCTGACCTGCCTGAAGCCGCTTTTGGCATAACGGAGGTCGCAGATTTCCTCGACTTTAGCGCCTGTTTCAAGAATCCAGTCAAGGCCGGTTATGCCGCAGTCGAAAACCTTCTCGTCCACATACCTGGGAATCTCCTGCGCACGGACCAGCACTATGTCAAGCTCCGGATCATCGCATGAAGGCCTGTAGGAACGGGCGTCAGCATAGATCTTTATGCCGGCTTTCCGGAACAGTTCAAAAGTTGACTCCTGCAAACTGCCTTTCGGCAAACCAATCTTTAACTTATTCATATATATAATTATACCATAAATCAGGGCGCTTTAACACCCCTGGACGCGTTTTTACTGCCTTTTGGCTTTGTTTTGGAATAATAGCAGGACTGGAGAACCTGTTTAGAACTTCTGGGCTAAAGTGAGCTTGATACCGGGGCCCATTGAAGCGGAAACACTTATGCTTTCCATGTAAACACCTTTTACAGCGGAAGGTTTGGCTTTCTGTACCGTTTCAATGAAAAGTTTGATATTTTCCGCGAGTTTTGCCTTCTCAAAGGAAGCTTTGCCCACGGAAGCATGGATGATGCCGTTATCATCGTTCTTGAATTCAACCCTGCCGCCCTTAAGTTCCTTTATTGCCTTGGCAAGGTCAAAAGTGCAGGTCCCGGATTTTGGGTTTGGCATGAGGCCCTTGGGGCCAAGCACCTTGCCCAGCTTGGAGAGCTCCTTCATCAGGTCAGGGGTGGAAACAAGGACGTCGAAATCCATCCAACCCTTGCTTATTTTATCCATCAAGTCTTCAGAACCCACGACATCGGCGCCGGCAGATTCCGCCTCGGTCACTTTTTCACCCTTGGCTATAACGGCTACCTTCCTGGTTTTGCCAGTGCCGTGCGGCAGGACAACTGTGCTGCGGATAAGCTGGTCGCTTTTTTTAGTGTCTATGCCGAGCTTGATGTGGACTTCAACGGATTCGTCGAATTTCGCTTTCGCGGTCTGTTTCACCAGGTCAACAGCTTCGTCAACCAGGTACGATTTTGTTTTATCAATCAGTTTTTCCAGCTCTGCGGTTCTTTTTGACATTTAAGTACCCCTTATTACAATTTTTATTCCATGCAGTTTTCAAACAACACAAGTTTGATAACTAACCTTCTATTACTATGCCCATGCTGCGGGCAGTACCTTCCACTATGTTCATGGCTGCTGCAATATCGTTGGCGTTGAGGTCCGGCATTTTCTGTTTGGCTATTTCCTCTACCTGCTTTTTGGTGATCTTGCCGACTTTATCCTTGTTCGGGGTGCCGCTTGCCTTCGCTATGCCTGCCGCCTTCTTGAGAAGGGCTGAAACAGGGGGCATCTTGAGGATAAATGTGAACGTCCTGTCTTCAAATATCGTAATGACAGCCGGTATGACCATCCCCGGTTCCATTGATTTTGTCCTTGCATTGAACTGGTTGCAGAATTCCATGATATTGATGCCGTGCTGGCCCAGGGCCGGGCCTACCGGGGGAGCCGGATTCGCCGCGCCTGCCGGGACCTGAAGTTTGATCTGCGTTTTTACTTTTTTTGCCATAAATTTTCTCCGGGTATTATGTTATATCTTCTCTACTTGGAAGAAGTTCAGTTCAACGGGCGTAGAACGGCCGAAAATAGTGACCATAACCTTCAGTTTGCCCTTTTCCTCGTTTATTTCCTCTACAACTCCCATGAAATGAACGAATGGGCCGTCTATTATCCTGACACTCTCATCTTTCTCGAAAGTGATGGCGGCCTTTACCTGCGCCGGCCTTTCTATAATCCCAATCAGATTCTGTATTTCGTCTTCCGGCAGGGGTATGGGTGTTGTCCCGCCAAGAAATCCGCTTACACCGGAGGTGTTTTTAACCACCCAGTAAGTATCCTGATCCAGGTCCATGTCGATGAACACATATCCGGTGAAATAAGGCCTGTTCTTGATGTATTTTTTATTTTTGCGCAATTCCACGACTTCTTCAAAGGGGACAACCACCTGGAATATCTTGTTTCCCAGGCTTAAATTCGCTATGGTTTTATCAATCGATTGTTTCACCTTTTTTTCGTATTCAGAGCGTGTCCTAACTACAAACCAACCGCGGCTCATCATCTACCTCCAAGAAAAATCCCGAGAATGCGCGACAAAATGAAATCAACCACACCTACGAAACCGGC
>MGVM01000179.1:4030-4466 GCA_001800495.1 Elusimicrobia bacterium RIFOXYB2_FULL_48_7 | reverse complement strand
CAGGACGAAAATTACCACCACGACCGTAGTGGCTATGACTTCCTTCCTTGAAAGCCAGCTGACTTTCTTCAACTCAGAATAAACTTCTTTCAGAAACTGGACAACCTTGTTGTAAACTGTCATATTTGTTGTTTAATTTGAAGAAGGTTTGATTGGATTTGCTATTTTGGATGAGCCATGAGTTTAGCAAAATAAACTTCTTGTGTCAACCCCTCTATTTTTATCTTTTTGCGCATGAACCAGCCAGGCACCCAACTTTTGCTTCCTGAATTCATTCACTGCTTTTTTCGCAGCCATTGAACTGTCAAATGTCCCGAAAACTGCTGTCCCGCTGCCGGTCATCAGGCACGCGGCAGCACCCATTTCAATGAGTTTGGCTTTGATTTTTTTAAGCCCCGGATATTTTTCAAGCACAACGCTTTCAAGGTTGTTTGTG
>MGVM01000179.1:1577-3721 GCA_001800495.1 Elusimicrobia bacterium RIFOXYB2_FULL_48_7 | reverse complement strand
GTTTTTTGCCTTCAATTCTGCGGCTCCAGAATTTCAAAAGGCCTTTTAAAACCGCTGCCGCATCGGATGACCCCCCGCCAAGCCCGGCGCCTACCGGAATCCTTTTAAAAAGTTTTATTTTGGCGCCTTTTTTTTCACCAAAGTGTTTCTTCAATGCCTCAGCCGCGCGAAAGCAGAGGTTTTTCGCGTTGGGAGATGCGTTTGAGGAAGTGTCCTGGACAACTGAACCGCTCCAGTCGCAGGTGAATTCTATTTTGCCTGATTTTGACGGTGAAATCGTGATCTCATCGTATAAACTCACCGTCTGCAAAAGTGTATTGAGTGTGTGATAACCGTCTTTCCTTTTACCGGTAATCTCAAGAAACATGTTAATTTTGGCGGGAGCGAGTATTTTCATCGTGAAATGCCTTATTTTTCCAGCTGTTTCAGTTTTTTCTTCACGACTTTATTGCCGGGGTCAAGGAACAGAACCCTCTTGTACAATTTTAGCGCTGATTCCGTGTTCCCCAGGGCTTTTTCAACGTCGCCCAGGTGCTCGGTAATTACGGGGTCCTTCAAGTCCCTTGAAGCTTTTTCTATTTCCTTTTTAGCTTCAGCATATTTCCCCTGTTTGTAGTAAACCCAGCCCAGCGAATCAGTGTAGGCGGCGTTGCCCGGGTCAAGTTCCAGCGCCTTTTCGATCAATCCTTCGGCTTCATCAATATTAATTCCCCTGTCAGCCATCGCGTAACCCAGGAAATTCAGCGCAACCGCGTTTTTGGGGTTAAGCTCTATAACTTTCCTGAGGTGCGGCAGGGCTTTTTTAAACTTGCCCGATTGTTCATAGAGCGTGGCGAGGTAATAATGCGCGTCAGCCATTTCCGGGTTCAAATTCACGGCTTTCAGCAGGCATTTTTCCGCCTTGCCTGTTTTTCCCATGTCAATATAACCCAGGCCCAGGAAGAAGTTGACCTCGGCGTTTTTTGGGTCCAGCGACGACGCTTTCGTAAGCACTTTCAGGGCTTTTTCAACGCTGTTCATCTGTGTGTAATAATAACCCAGTTTTATGAAACTCGCGGTATCCGGCTTCAACTCGATGGATTTTTCAATATACAGGCGCGCATTTTCCCAATCCTTGTCGTTTTCATACAGAAGCGCCAGCCAGAAATACAAGATGGGGTTCTTGTTTCCTTGGGGCTGGGCCAGCGCCCGCTCAAAAACTTTCTTCGCGTTGTCATAATCCTTCGCCAATGTGTAAAGCTCTCCGGCGCGTATGTAAAGCGAGTAATTTCCCTTGTCAAATTCGGTGCATTCGTCCAGCTCTTTTGCCGCCCGGGCGTAATTCTCCTCGTTCTGGTAAATGTCGGCCAAAGTAATGCGCGAAAGGAGATCCGACGGCTGGACCTCAACGGCTTTTTCAAGCGCAGATTTCGCCTCCTCAGGTCTTTTGAGCTTTCTTAGAACCGCCGACTTCCTGTAATACGCCTCGGCTGAATCCGGGTTAAGAGAGATGTACCTGTCCCAGTAGGATATTGATTTTTCAGGGTTTGTTTCGGAATAAATACCCGCCAGGATAACCAGGCACTCGCTGTTATCGGAATCGTTTTTTAGCACATCTTCGTACTGGGCCACGGCGCTGGCGGTATCGCCGGCGAAAACGTAATAACCGCCCAGGAAAAGTTTGGTATTGGCGTTGTCGGAAAGGTTTTTGAGCGTCCTTGCCAGGAGCCGGGCTTCTTCAAGCTTGCCGGACTGCAGGTAAATATAGATTAAGTCCTTGTAGGCGTTGACCGCGGAGCGGTCCAGTTTTATGGTTTGTTCCAGCTCGTACTGGGCCCGAGAAAAATCGTTCTGCCTGATGGATATTTCTCCCAGCAGGAAATGCAGGTAAGCGTTGTATTTTGTTTCGGTGAGTTCTACGGAGAAGCATGCCGCCTGGATGAAAACAACCAGTGACAGGCCTATTGCGGTATTTTTCATGGCTGGCCCACTTTTTTATGCATGACTATCGCGCTATCGTCCACGTAGTATCCCTGCCTTTCGTAACAAGCCTCAAAACCGCATTTTTTGTAAAGGCCCTGCGCGGACAGGTTTTTTGACCTGACCTCAAGGTAAACGTCCTTGATGCCTTTTGCCCTGGAAAATTCCAGGATAAAATCAATGAG
>MGVM01000179.1:0-1535 GCA_001800495.1 Elusimicrobia bacterium RIFOXYB2_FULL_48_7 | reverse complement strand
TATTTATTATATTGCCTTCGTCGGCGGCATGCCACAACCCTATGTAACCCGCTATTTCCGCCCCGGACTTTGCCGTGAAGAAATAGGAAAACTTAAGTTTCAGTTCCTGCAGAAACTTGTCTTCCCCCCAGGGCTCCGGGAAGGATTCCGTTTCGATTTCGACAACCTGGGCCAGGTCGGATTGGGTTAAAGGTTCAATTACAGCCGGACGCAAATTTTATCGCCTCTATCATTCCTGCCGGGTCTGCCTTGTTTTTCCCGGCTATATCAAACGCCGTGCCGTGGGCGGGTGAAACACGCATAAAATCCAGCCCGCAGGTGACATTGACCAGTTTCATGCCGCATAAAAGCCGCAGGGGAACCATCGCCTGGTCGTGGTAATGGCAGACAATCATATCGTTTTTTCCACAGCAAGCGAACGAATGCTCGGCCGAAACCGGGCCGGCGGTTTGGATCCCGCGCTTGCGCAGTTCTTTCATCGCCGGGATTATCACGCGGTGTTCCTCTTTTCCTATATGCCCGCCTTCACCGCAGTGGGGATTCAAACCACACATGACTACGCGGCGGATTTTTTGGCGCAGGTATTTTTCCAGCTCTTGTTTAGCTACCATGGCCTGGCTGGTAATCAGTTTTTTGGTAAGTGCGGAAGATACAGATTCAAGTGGGATATGCCTGGTGGCAAGCAAAACACGGTATTTGCCGGAAACCATCAACATGGCAACTTCGCGCTTGCCTGTTATTTTTGCCAGGTATTCGGTGTGCCCGCTGAAACCCTTTATCCCGGATTTTATCACGGCTTCCTTGGATATTGGCGCGGTTACCAGCACGGCCTTTTGCCGATAAAAATACGCGGATTGAAGCGTTTTAACCGCGAAATCAATGTATTTTATGGAAGCGGCGCCGCAATCCTTGTCCGGATGGCCCATTTTCACCGGGCCTTTTAAAATTTCAAGGTCTACAATGTTCAGTGTGTTTTTCAGGGGTGCCTGAGGAAAACTGTTTTTTGTAATGCGGTATTTAAGGCCGGGTTTTAGATATTTTTTCAGAACGGAAAAATCGCCGACAATAACCGGCAAACACCCGCGGAAAAGCCCGGGTTCTTTAAGGAATGATTTTACTGCTACCTCCGGGCCTATGCCCGAAGGGTCGCCTGGCGTGATTATCAGAAGAGGCATTTCATTCAGACGGGTTTGATATGGTAATTGAAGCCTTTTTCTTCAGGTCCTTGATCCATTCCGCGTATTTCTTCTCGGCTTCCTTCTGGCGCAGGTAATCTGAAAGGTCGTTCTTTATGTCGTCAAAAACTATCTTGCGCGCGGCCTTTTTCTCTTCGGACTGTATGATATGGTAACCGAATTCGGTTTTCACGATTCCCGATGTCTCGCCGACCGGCAGGGCGAAAGCCACGTCCTCAAATTCCTTCACCATGTCGCCCTTGGCAAAATAGCCGAGGTCGCCGCCGTTCTCCGCGCTGCCCGTGTCCTGCGAATCCCCCTTGGCAAGTTCGGAAAAATCTTCGCCCGCCTTGAGTTTCG
>MGVM01000178.1:2096-7490 GCA_001800495.1 Elusimicrobia bacterium RIFOXYB2_FULL_48_7 | reverse complement strand
TATTATGAAACCAAAAGAAATATTTTTAAGATCCCTTTCCAGACAGCCGGTTCCCAGGCACGCTGCCGGCAGCGCCACTTCCATTGCTACCGTTGATTTAATGAAAAAAACCGGTTTCAGTTTCCCGGAGGCGCACCTTGACGCCGAAAAAATGGCCGGGCTCGCCGAAACCGGATACACGGAAATAGGGTTTGATAATGTCATGCCCTTGTTCAGCGTATGGCATGAAGCGGCCGCCATGGGCTGCAAGGTTGACTGGGGCCAGCCGGACCGGATGCCGAACTGCAGGGAAACGCTTTATGGAATCGATGATGACATATCCATACCTGGAGACCTGCTTTCAAAAATAGAATGCGCCGTGCCCCTGAAAGCAATAGGGCTCTTAAAAAAAAGACACGGCAATGAAATAGCCGTAATGGGAAAGGTGTTCGGGCCCTGGACCATGGGCTACCACCTTTTTGGCGTGGAAGAATTCCTTATAAATACCATGTTGAAACCCGACAGGATCCGCAGCATCATGGAAACCTTGAAAAGTGTCACGATCATGTTCGGCAAAGCCCAGCTTGAAGCGGGAGCGGACTCATTGTGCCTTGCCGACCACGCTACCCGGGACCTCTGCTCACCGGAGGCTTACAGGGATTTCCTGTTCGAGACCCACAAGGAAATCAGGGAAAAACTCAATTGCCCGATAGCCCTGCACATCTGCGGCGACACCGCTGACAGGATTTCATATATTAAAGATACAGGTATTGACTGCTTTCACTTCGATTCCAAGGTCCCTTCAAAAACCGCGAGGGAACTCGCCGGAAACAAACTGGCACTGATGGGAGGGACAAGCAATTTTGACATAATCCGCTCCGGCACGGAAGATACCATAAGAAATGACGCCAGGGAAAAAATCGCAGCCGGCATCGACATAATCGGCCCTGAATGCGCGGTTCCGCTTGACGCAAAATACCTTAACATGAAAATTCTTGCCGATGAAACCAAAAAACACAAGATCGGTTAATCCAAAAATACCGTTTATAAGTACCGCAGTGCTGATGTTTTTGCTGCTTGTTTTATCCGCTGCTTCCGCGCGGCCCCAGCCGGAAAACCTCGCTTACCTTGTCAACGCCCAAAGCCTAAATGCCTACACAGGGAATATAATCACCCCGTCGCCTTTTACGGCCGACAGCAGGAAATTCAGTTTCGGGCTGCACAAATTCAACATTGGCGTTAATTACGGTATCAATTCGTCCTGGGAAAGCGGCGTATACATAAACCTGAACGAATTGACCCCTTCGTCAAATGGTTCCTACGATACGATCGTAACGACTTCCATAGCACTGCATTCAAAATACAGGCTGATGAAACAATCCGAAGACGGCCAGCCGTTTGATTTTTCAGCCGGGTTTTTCGGGAAATCCGTATACTTCATCATCGGCAAACAGCTCAATGATTTCTTCGAACTCAATTTTGAGGCCGGTGTGGATGTTTACTACACAAAAACCGACAAGCTGGGGTATTTTTTTTCCATTACCCATTCGGAGAAATATTCAAACTTCATCATTGATTATAAATCATACACGGGCCAGGCGAACATCGGCTGGAGAGTATTATTGTCGCCTGATGTAAAGCTCGACCTTTTCCTGACCGATATCAACAGGTTCAGGAGCACTTTTGACAATTTCATGTTCGGTATAACCCTCACAAGTTAGCCGGGCAGGGCCCAGGGCGCGGGGTTCAGGTATTTTGCTAAAATTTTGGCAATAATGTATAATATAATAACGTTCTAGCAATAGCATTAACCAGGAGAAAAGAGTGAAAGCGGGAAGCTCAACAGGGCAATATTTTAAGGAAGTCGGGGACCTGAGCGCGAAAGTCCAGAAATTCAGCACCAAAGAACTCTGGGAAAAAGCGCGGAAAGGCAACAGGAACGCCGAGAAAGAACTTATAGAAAATAACCTCAGGCTTGTTTTTCCTATCGCCAAAAAATACCAACGGTACGGGATTGAGCTCTCCGACCTCATCGAGGAAGGCAACATCGGGCTTATCCACGCGATAAAGAAATTCAACCCGAGGCGGAACACCAAGTTTTCCACTTATGCCGTTTACTGGATAAAACAGTTCATCCGCCGCGCGGTGGAGGAAAATTCAAAGGACATAAGGATACCTACTTACATTTGGGAAAACCTCAGGAAATGGATCAAGAACTGGGAGTCTCTGCACTCCAAGTTTGGCAGGTACCCGACCATATCGGAAATGACGCAGAAGCTGAACCTATCGACAAAACAGGTCAGGAACCTCATTGAAACCGTCGAGATGTTCCAGAGCATCAAGTCGCTTGAAGCCCCAATTGACGAAGACGGCGAATTATTCGTGAAGGACGTTATCACCGACAAGTCGCTTAAAACCCCGGATTCCATTATAACATCATTCAAACTACATGACGACATGCTGAAAGCCCTGAACAAACTCAACAATCGCGAAAGGGCCATCCTTAATATGCGCTACGGGCTTATGGACCGCCAGAGATTCACCCTTGAGGAAATAGGAAAAAAGCTTAAAATATCAAAAGAAAGAGTGAGACAGCTTGAGAAGAGGGCCTTATACCAGCTGAAATGGCTGGCGCAGAAGATGCACCTCGTTTAAAAAATACTAGCAGGAGGAAGAATGGATCTTAAAAAGATTATCAGGGATGTGCCGGATTTCCCTAAAAAAGGCGTGATTTTCAAAGACATTACAACCCTGTTGAGGGATAAAGACGCTTTCAAGTTCTGCATAGACGAGCTGGCAAAAAATTATAACGGCAAAAAAATAGACAAGATCCTGAGCATGGAATCCAGGGGGTTTATACTCGGGTCCGCGCTTGCCTACAAGCTGGGCTGCGGTTTCGTGCCCGTGAGAAAGAAGGGGAAGCTTCCCTGGCAGACTGTAAGCATTACTTACGACCTTGAATACGGGACGGATACCCTGGAAATGCACAAGGATGCTTTCGCCCCCGGAGAAAAAATACTGATTGTTGACGATGTTCTCGCGACCGGCGGCACAGCCCATGGAGTGACAAAACTTGTTGAAAATATTGGCGGTAAAGTCGAGGGGCTCTGTTTCCTTATAGAATTGTCTTTTTTAAACCCAAGAAAAAAACTGCCCGGCAGGAACATATTCTCGCTTTTGACATACTAGGTAATTCGGCCGCATGCGCTTCCAAGCGCGCACAATGCGGCACTCTAAAGGTATATCGCACCTCACACGCTTCTAATCGCGTACCGTGAGGTACCAACAAGGTACTTCTGCCTCGCATGCTTCCTATCGCATATCGCGAGGCACTTAATAGGAAATGCGCCCCTGTAACTCAATTGGATAGAGTCACTCCGTCCTAAGGAGAAGGTTGCCTGTTCAAGTCAGGCCAGGGGCATTCATTTTATAAAGGTAAGAGGTAAGATACCCCATATGCTCTTCCTAGCGCATAACATGGGGTATTAAAGAGGTAAGAAAATGCCTAACAACAAAAATTGGTTCAACGCTTCGCAGGTCCAGGAACTCCTGGAAAAAGCAGCAGCATGGTCGAAAACCCATTGGCAGACGTTGGCCAGCGCAGTAGGCGTGATCGTAGTATTTACCGCCTTGGGCCTTTACTTTGTTTCAAACTACATGGCCGCGAAAAAACAATGCTGGGAAAAAATTTCCTACGCCCAGGGTTACGCTTCCCAGGGCATGACAGCCCAAGCGATACAGATACTGGACGAAATCATAGCCAAGTATTCCAGCTCGGATGTCGGTCAGCAGGCCAGGTTTGTAAAAGCTGATATATCCTACAAAACCGGCACTTATAACATAGCCGCGACTGTTTATCAGAACATTATAAACGTGAACAGGGCAAAAAGCATGCTGCCGTTCGCTTACGCCGGGCTGGGCTATTCCAAGGAAAACCTCGGCGACTACCCGGGCGCGATTTCGGCATACAGGACTTTCATCGAAAAATACCCGAATCACTACCTTGCCGCCAGGGTCTACGATTCACTGGCCAGGGTTTACCTCGTGACCGGTTCAGCGGAGTCAGCAAAGGAAATGTACGAAAAATTAATGACACTCTACCCGGGAACTTACTGGTCGCAGCAGGTGCAGAAAAACTTTGCGCCGCCAGCCCAGAAACAGCCTGTTGCGCAACCATCCAGGGAAATACCCGCGCCAAAATAAAAAGAGGGAGGCAACACCATGCGAAAAAAAATCCTTGTTCTTTCCGTGATACTGTCAGCGTTTCTGGTTTTTGCTGCCATGGTTGCGAATACTCAGAAAACAGGCAATGACTTATGCGCGGTAATAATGAAGGTGGAAGGCACTGTCCAGTTCCAGCCTGAAAACACCGCTAAATGGCTGAAAGCGAAGGCAGGGCTCGGGCTCAAAAAAGGCGACTCAATAAAAACCAGCGAAAATTCCCAGACCACAGTGATACTTGAAGGCGGGACTATTTTTAAGATAGCCCAGAACTCCCTTATCAAACTTGAACAAATAAGCGTGGACCTTTCAAAGAAAACCAGCGAAATCCACCTGGCGCTGAGTGAAAAAGGATCTATCATTTCACACGTCAACAAGATGAGGTCCACTATGATGAATGTCAGGACGCCGGTAGCTACCGTTTCCATCAGGGGAACAGGGCTTGCCGTCGATGTTCTTGATGAAAACACCGCTGATGTCGCTGTCTTTGAAGGCAAGGTGGTCGTAAAGGACTTTGTGCGGGAAGCTGGGCTGCCAGCGGATCACAACGAGCTTATGCTGGATTTCCTGCATGAAATCTCAGTCAAGCCCGACCAGGTTACCACTGTGACAAAAAAAGGTATCGGCAAACCCAGAAAAATACAGGGAGATATGCTCGCGAAAAAAGAGGAATTCAAGAAACTGAAATCAGCATCGGATGAAACCCGTAAAACCTGGGCAAAGTCAACATATGAACAAAGGAACACTGATCGTTCAAAAACCAGGGATGAGGTTATAGAGAAAGGTGAATAAAGACTTCACGCGTTCCACGCGCCCGTTTCTGTTAATTGCATTACTGCAATTCACTGCTGCATGGATGGTGCAGGCTTCATCGCTCAGCCTGGATACTGAATATAAGCTTACAGGCCTTTCCTACCCGAACATGGATTTTGACACCGGGACATCAACGGATACCCGCGCCTATTATACCCAGCGCCTCAGGTTGAAGATCACCGGTAAATTTTCCCCGGACATAGAAATTGTAACCCGGCTGCAGGCCATCGGCGTCGTTGGCAGCAGCGCTCCCTACTCACAGAACACGGGCACGGGAAGCTCCGTCGCGAATTTCCAGCAGTTTGAATGGCAGAAAAAATATCCCTACCCCAACATCGGCTTCAATCCATTCATAGAAAACATATATTTCAGGGCTGCTAA
>MGVM01000178.1:1406-2078 GCA_001800495.1 Elusimicrobia bacterium RIFOXYB2_FULL_48_7 | reverse complement strand
GTGACTATAGGCCGCCAGCCGATACAGTACGGGAACGGGTTGATTGTCTCGGATAATGACGCAGGAATGAACGCACTGCGCTTCGCTGTCGATTATCCGCTGAAACTGCACACGGAGTTTTTCACGGCAAAGATAACCGAGAATTTTTCGCCTGCAAGCGATCACGACCTCCAGGGACTGGTTTTCAGATACCCTTTGAAGAACAACGACCTGGAAGTCGGATACTTCGAGCAGAAGGACTTCTCCGGCACCCGGTACGTCCAGGGCAGAAAATCCGAAAACACATCAAGCATCAGCAAGACATTTTATGATCTTATCATCTCAAAAAAAGGCAGCTGGGGTTTTTACTCGTTTGAATATGCCATGCAAAAAGGCAATATCCAACTGGTAAACAATACAAGCGACGGCTACGGAAACAGCATCGATCTTGACGGAAAAGCCTTCGTGGCCCAGGGAAGGCTGATAAACGAAAAAACCAGGATGGGGAAAGTCGCCGCTTACGCCCTGCTTTCGGGATGCTCCGGTGATGAAAAAACAGCAGCTGACGTGGGAGACATAAACACGTCCTTTGAATCCTTCGACGAGGATGAATCCTTCAACCCGGATTTCACCAGGAAATATAACGGGCTGCGCAGGAACGGCTGGGGCGAATATTTCGGCGCGACATTAAGC
>MGVM01000178.1:0-1375 GCA_001800495.1 Elusimicrobia bacterium RIFOXYB2_FULL_48_7 | reverse complement strand
CCCTATTACAGCGGGCTTGGAGCTTTCTGCATCGGGCTGGATTTTTCACCGTGGTATGGATGGACTTTCGGGGTCGCCCAGTTTGCTTATTCCGCATCCCAGGTATACGATTCCAGCAAGGTAAGCGGTATGGGCAAGGGAGGGGGTATAAGCGGGGCCGGATTGGAATACCTTTCCAATGTACTGCTTACAGGCGACCTGAGCGCCACAAAATATTTCCTTGGCGGCGAACTTGACCTGTCAGCTTCCTATGCTTACTCCAAATACCTCGAGTTCCGTTTCGGTTTCTCACGCTATACACCGACCAGCAACCCTGTTGTGTGGCCAAACCCGCTAACTACAGAAATGTTTACATTTGAAACCACCTGCAGGTTTTAAGGCAATAAAATGTCCCAAAAAATCCATCTCGCATTCCTCTGGCACCAGCACCAGCCCGTTTACAGGGAGACACCAGCTTCCATTCAACCCACGAGCCTGGAACCCCAACCTTACAGCATCCCATATTCAATGCCCTGGGTACGCCTTCACGCAACCAAGGATTATTACGACATGGCCGCGATCCTGGATGAATTTCCATCGGTAAAAATGAATTTCAACCTGGTGCCTTCCCTGATGGTCCAGCTTGAGGAATATGCTTCCGGCGCGGCTTTTGACAAACCGTTGCTTTTGACCCTGAAACCCGCCAATGAACTGACGAATGAAGATAAGGTATATATACTGTACAACTTTTTCATGTCGAACTGGGAAACGATGGTTCACCCCTACCCCAGGTATGACGAACTCCTCCAGAAACGCGGAAAATATGTCCCCTTGAGCGAAATTAACCGGATCCAGAAATACCTGAAAGAACAGGATTACAGGGATTTACAGGTGTGGTTCAACCTGTCCTGGATGGACCCCTACTGGAAAGCCTCCGACCCTTTCATCAAGGGCCTTTTTGAAAAGGGGAAAGAATTTACCGAGGAAGAAAAACTCGAACTGATGAAAAAACAACGGGAGATCTGCGGAAAGGTGGTTTCCAAATACAGGCAGCTCCAGGAGAAAGGCCAGATTGAGGTTTCCGTCACGCCTTTTTACCACCCCATACTGCCTCTCCTGTGCAACACGGATATCGCCAAGGTCGGCATGCCGGGCGTTTTCCTGCCTAAAAGATTTTCAAGGCCGGACGACGCGAGGACGCAGATAAACAAGGCTGTGGAATATTATGAAAAAATATTCGGCGCCAAGCCCCGCGGTATGTGGCCCTCGGAAGGCAGCGTCTCGGAAGACATCATACCGCTTATAGCCGGCACCGGCATCGACTGGATAGCCACCGATGAGCAGATACTCTACAACACTATCCAGATGCAGCAAAGCGGAGCGATGTACAAAAACC
>MGVM01000177.1 GCA_001800495.1 Elusimicrobia bacterium RIFOXYB2_FULL_48_7 | reverse complement strand
CTCAAATTGGCTGCTGCAAAAGGCGGAGGAGTAAGTGTAACCGTGTCTGCAGTAACATCATAGACGGTCTCCAGCCCCTCGGCGTTGAACGCGTTTACCTTGTAATAGTATGTTGTCAGCGGAGCTGCCGAGTTATCCGTGTAAGAATACGTTGACCAGTCCGAAGCCAGGTTCAGGATTGTCACTGTTGAAGGCGTTACCCAGTTGTCCGTTGAACGCAGCAGCCCGAACTTGGTTATACCTGACGGATTGTTGTTCGGCTGCCAGTTGACAGTTACACTGAATGATGTAGCATTGCTTAAGTATGTACCTGATGGAGGGTTAGCGGCGTTGCGGCCGTTAAGCGAGCTTCCCGTACTTGAAGAACCCCAGAATGTGAATGCTTCCACGTAAATCTCGCTGGTGGTATTGGGCGTCATGCCCGTCTGGGTCCACCTTGTCGTGCCGGCAGGCAGGCCGCCGGAAAGTGAAAGCATGGCCGGGTTATAGGTTACGGCCGGCGACTTTACCCTGAATCCTTCTTCGTTGCTTGAATTGTCTATCCATGCCCAGGTAATGGTGGTGGACGTTTTTTCAACTATATTTATATTTGACGGCGCAACATCCGGATATGCCTGGACGTACTTGCGCAGCAAGAGGTTAGTGCCTTGTCCTGCTACAGTCTCATAACCGGCAACATATACATTGCTGCTTTCTGAAATTAAACCATAAGATTCATCATCGCCATTAAGCTGGCCATTGTATGTTGTTGTCCATTGAATTATACCGTTTTCATTAAGTTTCTGAACAAAAATATTATAACCCTGGGTCAGGTCTGTGCGTTTTTCCCTTCCTGAAATATACACGTTCCTCATATTGTCAACATCTATTCCAACACCCATGTCGTTATCATTCGCAGGGCTATTATAGGTTGTAGCCCAGACCAACAGGCCGCCTGCGTTATACTTCCTGGTTAAAATATTTAATGACTGGCCCAAATCTATACGGGCCTCATAACCGCTGACATAACTATTACCTGAATTATCAACCGCGATGCCCTGTCCCCAATCCAGGCTGTTGCCGGGGCTGTTATATGAAGTGGTCCACTGCAGGACACCGTCCGTATCGTATTTATGAATAAACAGGTTGTTGGACTGGCCTAAATCCGTCCTGTTTTCATAACCCGTAATGAACACATTATTACTGTTGTCAATCTTCAAGTCCAGGCATACATCATCAGTATTTGCCGGATTATTATAGGTAGTTGTCCATTGGATCAGCCCGCCTGCGTTATACTTTGTAACCCAAACATTTTTTGCCTGGCCGGCAACAGTTTCACTGCCGCTGACATAAATATTTCCGCTATTATCAACAGCAATACCCCTGCCTATGTCATCAAGGGAACTTGAACCGTTATGTGATGTATTCCATTGGATCAGGCCGCTTGAATTATATTTGCGGACTATTATGTTTGACCCTTGCCCCGAAACTATCTCGGAACCAGCCACATAAATATTATTACTGCTATCTATTGCTATACCGCGCCCTTCGTCATTACTATTTAATGGGCCATTATAGTATTTAGCCCACTGCAATACCCCTGATGAGCTATATTTGCTTACTATTAAATCATTGGACGATATACCACAAACATAATTATTGCCGGAATTGTCGACATCAACGCGATAACCGTAATCAAAACCATTGCTCATGTTATTAAACGTGGTCAGCCAGCCGCCGTCAGGCTGGGCAGTCGGGCCGGTGGTTGTTCCCGAGGGGGTGTTCGCGTAGGTGCCTGTTGAATTTGAGGGGTCAGAATACGCGCCGGTTCCGGTGCTCATCCAAACCCTGAAATAATACAAGGGTGAAATGATTGCATTTGAGCCGTCCCTGCCAACATCCAGGCCGCCAATCACGCTTGACTGGCTCATGCCGGCAGAAGCGGCGGTTGAATTAACCACGTTGCCGGGATTAGCGTAATTCCATGTTTCACTTGCATTGGTGCTGTACTGGATAACAAACTGCGAACCCGCAAGCAGATCTTCAGGATAGGTCCAAGTAAGATTTATCGCGCCTACATAGCCACCCGGAGCCGCCTCAAGGTTGGTAACCGACTTTATCACGGGTGGAACGTACGGAGGCAGGGTTTTCGTTGAAACGACAGAGTCAAAATCAGTGGCTATTTCGGATTCATTGAAAGCCTGAACTTTGAAGAAATAGGAAGTGCTTGCCGATAAATCGGCAACTACAAGAGAATTGCTTGTGTAGTTATCGCTGAAAATCTTCAATGTGGCGGTGCTGGTTGTGAAGTTATCCGTGGATTTCAGGACCCCCCACCTGGTGTAACCCGGGTTGCTACCGCTATTTACCCAGTTAATGGTCACAGTGAACGAAGTGACATTTGACAGATACGACCCTGACGGCGGCGCAGCGAGGGTTATCGCTGAAGTGGCAGAAGAATAGGGTGATTCCCACCAGAGCATATCCCTGGCTTTTACCCTGAAAAAGTAAGTGGTATTGACCGTTAAACCGGTATACGTCGCGCTTGAGACCCAGCCGGTATCACTACCCCACGCGGCCCCATCAGTCGATTTCTGCAGATAATACGCCTGGTAAGCTGTAATCCCAGCATGCTCATCCGTCGCGGTTAATTCGGAGGCCTTTATCCCTATTGAATTAGAAGTTATTTCGGTTATGGAAGTAATCGCAGCGCTTGTAGGCGGAACAGTGTCAACCATCACGCTGTAGGTTGATGTCCAAGCGCTGTAATTGCCGTAGTTATCTTTGGCCCTTACATGCCAGAAATACCATGAAGTGCCCATCGAATTTACTGCGGCGCTTGAAACCGTAGGTGCCGAGCTGAAAACTATGGTGCCAAAATCAACCGAAGTCGACATTTCCAGTTCATAATTGGACAGCCCTGATTCCGCGTCTGTTGAATCACTCCAGTCAAAGACGAAATTTCCGTTACTCATCTTGCCGGTGTCACCCGGAGTGATAAGAACCGGCAGGGTGGGCGGGATGATATCCCCCGGCTTTGCCAGCGTGGAGACCACTGAGTCATAACCGCTTCCGGCGTTTCCTTCATTCAGCGCCCGCACCATGTACCAGTATGACGTGTAATTTGTCAATCCTGTGTCAGTGTAATTATAAGCTGTAAGGTTGTCGCTGAATCCCCTTACCGTTACAGAGCTTGTGGCAAAACCATCAGTTGAACGCGTTATTTCCCACCTTGTATAAGCCGGGTTGCTGCCGGGGTTTGTCCAGTTAATCCTGATTGTGGAAGAAGTAACCTGATCCAGGTAGGATCCTGACGGCGGGTACACCAGGCTGCATTTCTGTGAAGGCGTGTCAGAAGGAGATGAGGGTATGCCTTCACGGTTTAATGCTGTCACCCTGCCGTAATAAGTGATATTTGCCTGCGCCCCTTCTATTACCGCAATGCCGTTGGAAATAATGGTCACCGAAGTTAATTTCGTAGTATAATCTGCAGAAGTGGAAACTTCGGCAATATACACGGTATCACTCGGGTTTCCTGAAACGGAGTACCCGATTTTCATTGAAGTGGGATCTGATAAACTAGCCCAGACAACACTGCCGGGCATTGCGCAGGACGTCGGTTTTGCATTGCCCGAATTCGCGTCAAGCGACGCGCCAGTTCCGCCGCGATTCATGGCGTACAGTTTCCCGTAGTACGAAGTATTTGCGGACAGGGCGTTAAAACTCAGGAAATTTGACGACTGCGTACCTGTTTTTTCCTGGTAAGTCGTATAGTCTGAAGAAGACGACAGCCGCGCCATGTAAACCGTGTCCGCCGGGTTGCCTGAAGCGTCGCCTGTCCAGTTTATTTGCATTGAAATCGCGGAAACACCAGTAAAATTAGCTACAGTGGGCATATTGCACAAGGTGGCTTTTCCGTCGCCTGATTCAATAGCTTTCGTGGAACTGGCTATATCTTCCCAGTTCTTCGCGTAAATCTTTGCAAAGTAAGTCGTATTGACAAACAACCCTGACACATTGATGCTTGCAGAGGCCTTGGTACCGTAACCAACAGATGAACTCCCGCTGAAATCGGCTGCCGTGGACATTTCCACCACATAAACGGTATTATCCGGGTTGGATGAAGTATCCGATGTATTGATGTCAATACTGCCTGTATTAACTGTGCCGAAAGTGAATGTCCCAGCTGGTTGGACAGCTGTTGTAACCCGGCAATTTACTCCCGGGACGTATACAGTATCGGTTCCTTCACGGTTGCGCGCAATTAATCTGATGTAATAAGATGTGTTTGCAGTCAATGACACTACGGTACCATTCGCGTCCGAACGAATCCTTCCGTCCGTGCTTATAATCGTGGCGTAATCATTGCTTGTTGATGCCTGGACAATGTATAGGGTATTGTCCGGATTTGCAGGCGGCTCTAATGTGCCCCAGGTAAAATTGATTGAATTATTGGTGACGGATCCCCATCCATTCGAATTGGGCTGGGTGCAAAGCGTCGCTTTCCAGTCCTGGGGCAGCTGCGAGAATACATCATTGGCGCCTGTCCATTGCTGAGCAATTAACTTAATAAAATAAGTGGTATTCGGATTTAAGGAAGTCAATGTTCCGTTTAAATCAGAACGCGCTTTCAAGGTTTCAGAGGCTATCGATGAAAAACCGCTGTCGGTTGATGCCTGGATATAGTATCTTGTGTTGTCCGGGTTTGCCGGTGTTTCAGCAGTTCCCCAGTTTACAACAATTGATGTATTGGTAATTGTCCCGTAACTTGTTATATCCGGTAGATTGCACGCCGTTATTCTCAAGCCCATGCCGGTCGAATTGCCATTTGACGCCCTGTTTAATGCGATTACTCTTACATAATATGATGTATTCGGCGTCAATACGCCCCCAATCAGTGCGCCTCCAATTCCGCCTAAACCCCTGACAGCCACTGAACTTGCGGTAACTGTTGTAATTTCCGGGGAAGTTCCTAATTCTACTACATAAACAGTATCCTGAGGATTGCTTGTAGTGTCTGTCCAGTCTACTCCCAATCCATTCATTCCCGTTGAACCCCAGCTCAAACCATTGGGCGCTTCGCAAAGCGTGGCCCTGACGGAACCTGATCCAACATTAGTATAAACAGAATCAAATTTCCAATTAATTGCATACAACCTTCCATAATAAGTGGTATTTGCTGTCAATCCGGTTACAGTCAGGTCATAATCATTTTTCCTCCCTTCCTTAACATGAATGGTGCCTGACATATCGGCGGCTGTGCAAAGATATACGGTATACATGGTATTGGCTGGATTGGCGCTGGCATCGCCGTCAAAATAAACCATTATCGAATTCGTTCCAAGGGTGGACCAAATAACATTTGTCGGATTCTCGCATTTCGTTGCTTCCCATCCGGCAATGTAAGAAGAGGCCTTTACCCCGGCCCAGTTTTCCGCCGCTACCAT
>MGVM01000176.1 GCA_001800495.1 Elusimicrobia bacterium RIFOXYB2_FULL_48_7 | reverse complement strand
TTATAGTGGTATCTTCAATACATATATAACACGAAAAACCCAAAAAGTCAATGGTTTTTTGAAATATTTTTCGAAATTTTGGTATTTAGAAGAGTTTTAGTGCAGATTACCCGTTTTGTGGGGTTTCAGGTTTTATGGATACGCCTACCAAGGGTATCCATCCATATTTAAGGGTCAAACTGGGTGAAGTCCTGAAATTGTTACCATTTAATTTCAGGGGTACGGGGTCTGTTCGGTGGTGATGTTGACCGGAAGGGTCTGGATGTAGGTGGTGGTTGTGGCAAGCGGCGCCTTGAACCTGAACCAGAGGGTGGTATCCATCAGCATGGAGGCGTGCACACCAGAGTGAGGCGGCACATCCGTGCCTTTGTTGCCCGCGCCGGCCGCGCCGTCGGAGAACCTTATTGAGCTTGCCCTGCGCTTGTTGAGGTCGGTTGTAATGGTAACTAAACGCAACGATACTTGCATTCAGTGTCACTATATGCTATCGTATCAACATGATAAAAAGAAACTTTTGGATAGATCAAGTTCAAAAATTATGGAAGCAGCGTTCTATAATATGGCTTTCAGGTGTAAGAAGGGTTGGTAAAACAGTTTTAAGCCAATCTCTTCCTGACGTAACTTATTTTGATTGCGAACTGCCCAGGACAAGAAGGTTGATGGAAGACCCAGAAAGCTTCCTTTCCGAACATGCCGGTAAAACGCTTGTGGTTGATGAAATACACAAGTTATTAGATCCTTCGCAGCTTTTAAAAATTGCTGCCGATCATTATCGTGATACCAAAATAATTGCAACAGGTTCATCATCCCTGGGAGCTTCAGCAAAGTTTAAGGATACTCTTACAGGAAGAAAACTCGAGTTGTGGCTTACCCCGATGATTTCTGATGATTTGATCGATTTTGGCATGAAATCGTTGAAAAAAAGATTGCTGCATGGAGGATTGCCGCCTTTTTTCCTTACAGATAAACCGTGGGAAAAAGGATACGAGGAGTGGATTGAAGCCTATTGGGCAAAAGATATCCTTGAATTATTCCGGCTGGAGCGCAGGCATTCGTTTGTTAAATGCATGGAGTTGCTTTTTATGCAAAGCGGCCAGATTTTTGAAGCGTCACGCTTTGCGGTTCCTTGTGAAATCAGCAGGACAACGGTTCAAACGTACCTGTCTATACTTGAAGCAACATATGTTTTTCATGTTATCAGGCCATACAATACGCATCTTCCCAATGAAATAATATCCGCGCCGAAAGTCTACGCTTTTGACACAGGATTTGTCTGTCATTTCAAGGAATGGAATGATTTAAGGAATGAAGATCTGGGGTATTTGTGGGGACATTACATCTTAAATGAAATGCTTGGCAAGCTGCAGACACACAGTATAAATTATTGGAGAGATAAACGAGGGCATGAAATCGATTTTGTTATCAGAGGAAAAAACGAAGAAGTAACTGCAATAGAATGTAAATGGAAATCCAATGTCTTTGAACCCGCCAACCTGAAATCATTCAGGGCAAAATATCCGCGAGGGCAGAATTACGTTGTAGCGAGTGATATTGACAAGTCTTTTAAAAAAAAATTCCGGGACTTGTCAGTAAAATATGTAAATCTCGATAGCCTCATAAAAGACCTGGTTCTTATAAAATCAAACACTTGATGTAAATCCCTCTTTTCACTTCCCTTCCCCTGATTTATTTGTGTGTTAAACCAATATAGAAATGTCCTCTTTTACGGCTGAACCGGGTTGAGCACGGTGCGAAATACTTAATTTTACAATTCCGCGTTTTTTGCGGAGAATTAAGTGTGAAGTCGTAAAATTGTTACAAATTAATTTTACGGCCGAATCGGATGAGGTCATAAAAATAGTACAACTTATTTTTATGGATACGCCTATCAAGGGTAGTTGGTTTGTTCGGTGGTGATGTTTACCGGGATGGTTTGCAGATATGTTGTTGTGGTCGCCAGCGGCGCCTTGAACCTGAACCAGAGGGTGGTATTATTTTTACATCCGGTGTTCATGCCGGCATACCAGCGCCAGTTTCCTGAAGCCGTACGGAAGGAATGTGTATTCGTTCATCCATTTATTGCCTTCCTGGAAGAATTCCTCCGGGCCTATCCACTTTGCTTCAATTTCAGGGTGGTGGTGGGGCCCAAGCAGGTTCCGGAGGCTGTTCACTATCTCCACTTCCAGGCGGTTTTTCCCTTTTCTAATTGACTTGGTAACATCGATCTCATAAGGAGGCAGGAGCGCGGCGCCTGATTCCTTGCTGTTCAGCCGTATTTTTGCCGCTGTTGCGTTGAATCCGGAAAACTTCAGGAATACCCTTTCATTGCGCCTTATGTCCCCGTGAAATTCAAACTCCCTGCCGTACAACAACGGGCCGGCATAAAATGGATAACCCGCAAGGACCGGTTCCTTCAATCCCGCGGCCTCTTTCTCGTTTTCCAGGACGAACCGTTTTCCCGCAAACCCGGTTGCGCCTTTTGCAAGAACGGACTGTTTTGGGTAGTCGTATTTTTCAACGAATGTGTTTTTCATTTTCCTGAAAGCGCCCGTGACAGAAAAAGCGCCCGTGACATAAACGGATTCCAGTTCGATGCCGTTCTTTACGTAGATATCCGTTTTCGGCTTTTTGGGATTGATAAACCTGCATTCGAGTTCCACGGTGTTGGCGCCGTTCAACTTCACATAGCTGGAAATATCGATCTTTTTGAAACTTGTGTCTATCCACCAGCCGGCATCCTTGTAACGGACCGCCCTGTTGTTGACTTTTATTTTGTGTTTTTCCGGCTGTTCCATCACCAGGAAAATACTTCCGGGTTTCCTGTCAAATGCTGTTTCAAAGGAATACTTCAGGCTCATTCTTCGTGTTCTGGCAGTTTTTTCGAGTTTTCTTTGGAGGGTTATAACGGGGATTTTTTCGCTCCACGGGCCGCTGCCCGTCCTGTAGCGGCAGAAGTCCAGCGTCAGGCTGTTCTCGGCGAGCCTTCTGAATGCCCATTTACCGGCAAGCGCCATGAGCGTTTTTTCCCTGCCGTATGTTCTTAAGGGTTCGAGCCTGCGTTTTTCGCGTGTCCTTACAAGCAGGCACGAGCCGGCCGGAGGTATTTCCAGGGCGGTTGAAAGGTATCCGCCTTCCGTTCTTGCGCGGGCCGAATACATTTTACCCGAAAATCCGTCCCAGTATTCGATATTCCCATTGCCTGCGATTTTGATATTCGCGCGAAAACCTTTAGCCCTGTTCATGTTTGAAAGGAAATACATATCATCACCGTTTTTCAGCGCACGCTTCTGGCAGCATATCTGTGATATTTCCACACCCCTGTCATCAGTGATGCGGATTTCTCTCTTTTTCATGCCTTCAATAATTTTGATCAACCGGTTCTCTTTGACTATTGCGGCTCCTGAAAGGCGCTCCTGCACCTCGTTTTTCCTGTCTTCCCCATTTATCATACAAGGAAGCCGTGAGACACATATTACCCTGCCTCCGGAATCCATGAATTCTTTCAGCAGTTTCAGCGTTGATCCCCTTATTGTCAGTAATCCCGGCACGATAACAATATCGTAGCGCATCCTGCCCACGATGAAACTCGCCTTGCCGTCCTGTTTATCAATCCTGGTGTGCTTGGCGATCAGACTTTCATCGCCAAGATCGAAATCATAATGGCTGGCAATTATGCTTTTACATAGCCTGCGGAATTTAATGTCAAAAATCTCTGTTTTGTCCTTTGAGTATTTTTCAGGCCCGGGCGGTTGTTTATAAAGCACCCTTGCGGTGTCTATCGGGTGGATCACCAGCATATCAGGCTTGAATTCTCCCTGGCTCAAGGCGTAGTTCATCCGCGCGAAGTAATCCTCGACCGGCTTGTTGTATTTCCACCAGGGCTGCTGGCAGGAGATAGTCGGAGGATAGTCTCTTTTCCTGCACCCGCGCATGGAATACAGCCATAAGTGAGGGCATAACATATTCACGCCGAGGGACAAATCCCAGTCGCCCAGCCATTTCCTGTCAGCGAAAGAAAAGTTCTGGCCGCTTGCGCCGTAGAGTTCCGACAGCACCCTTTTTTTGCCCAGCTGGTGGGCGACGGACGAGCACTGTTTGATAGTAAGAAGTACGTACTCAATCCTCCTGCAGAGGTGGTCAACGCCGGGAATGTGCATATATTCGTACATGGGCATGGCCGCGCCGATCTTCAACAACTGCCTTTTAAGAGTATCTTCGGCCAGATAATGCCCGCCGAAAGCTATCCCGTTTTTCCCGCACCAGTCGTAAATCTGTTTCCCGTAATTCAGCAGGAATAGCTCGCTTATAAGCGTCCTGTAATCGTAGCGTACCTTCGAACTTCCCTTCCCGTCTTCCGCGAGCAGGTGCAGTTTTTCCCTGATATCATAACCATACCTGTCCTTGAATATGGAATCGAAACCCTTCGTCCAGCTGAAAACATATATGTTCCTGTCCTTCTTGTAATGCTTGTGCAGTGTTGGTTCATCGGTGAAGATTAGCGGCACAGTCTTCCCGAAATACTTTCCTGCGGCCTTTTTGTACGGTTCGTAGGTTGAATCAATGAACGCTTTCACTGCTTCTTTGTTTGATGTGTCCAGGTAACCCGTGTTGTTGAACCTTTCCGGGTCTATGCCGTCGTCCAGGCTTGCTTCTTCCCAAAAACGCCACCGGTTCACGGTTTTTTTACAGACAAGCATCCGCATGCGGTTCTCCCGCTTTTTCGTTGCCAGCCCGCCGCCGGACCCGCTTGGCCAGCGGTCTTCATCGTATAGATAGGCAGGGAGCCCGTGCTTTTTCGAGTATTCGATCGTCGACTTGACCCGGTCCATCCATTCCTTTGAAAGATAAGGTGTTATGAGCCCCAGGCGCGAATGCAGGAACCCGCCGCCGAACCCGCCCGCTTTCATTTCATCAAGCTGGCGGTTCAATTCCTTTTGGTCCAGCTTATCGTTCCAGGACCAGAAAGGCGCGCTGCGGTATTCGACCGGAGGTTTTTTGAATTGCTCTTTCATTTTTTCCTATTTTACCAGGGCGATCCTGCAGATTTTCTCACCGCCGCTTCCGCACGTGACTTTCGCAAGGAAAAGCCCGGGCCTTACTTTCTCCCCGTCCTCGTTTTTGCCGTTCCAGGTGATGCTGCTGGAACCATTGGGCGCGCTTAACTTCTTTACCAGCCGCCCGCTCACCGTGAATATCTTTACCTCAAGGCCGCTGTTGTCAGTCCCGGCAAAGGTCATTGGGCTGCCGTTTGAAATACTGTGCGGGTTGGGGTATGCCTTGATAGCCGCACCGCTTGTGCTGAAAGTGTTGTCGATTGACAGCCCCTCGTTCAGAGATGTATCCTTGCTGATGACCCTGTAATGATACAGAGTGTTTGCGGCAAGGCCGGTTACCGCAATGCTGTGGCTTATCACCCGGTCAGTG
>MGVM01000175.1 GCA_001800495.1 Elusimicrobia bacterium RIFOXYB2_FULL_48_7 | reverse complement strand
TCCTTGAGGGCGCCGGCCATGTGGTTGAAGGTTTTAGCAAGCGCCTCGATTTCATCCCCGGATTCTATGGAAAGGTTTATGTCGAATTTCCCGGCGGAAATCTCATTCGCGGCTTCCTTCAGCTGGTTCAAGGGATTAAGCAGGGTTGAAGCGAATTTCATTCCCAGGAACATGAATATTGCGCTGAAAATAAACAGCCACAGGAAGGCCTGGTTAATCATTGTATTGACCGGCTCAATAAGTTCTTTGTAAGGCAGGCTGGTGAAAACTCCCCACTTGATCCTGGGGATCGAGTAAAAGAACGAAACTACGTTCTGGCCGGTTTCATCCTTGTAGATCTTAAACTCATTAGGTTTGTCGTCAAGGAAATTCCTGACAATGGGCAGGCCGCTGAAATCCGTGTGAGCTATCACCCTTTCAACTTCAGGGTGAGCCACCAGCAGGCCGTTCGCGTCAACAACAAAAGCGTAACCGTTTTTGCCCACCTCCGTTCTTGAAATGATGTCCCAGACATCCGTGAGGTTAAGCTTGCATAGGATAACGCATTTTTTGCCTTCGCCGGAAGCAGAGATAAAAATATACGGCGTTCTTTCCTCCGAGAAACACAAAGGGCTTACATAGTAACCCTCCTTCATGGCGCGGTTGAATTCCTCGCGGTTTGAGCGTTTGGTGAGCGGCCTGTTGAATTCGAACGTGTTCGCGTTTCCGGGCACGCCGGTGTTTTTCCGGGTAATTTTAACTGTTTCCATGCCGTTACGGTCAATGAGAGTAATTTCGGTAAGGCTGTTGTTGAGTTCCAGGATATTAATGAATATCTGGCGGACTTGCTGGGGTTTTGCCTGGTTAAGGTCACGGCTGGCGACGCTCTTGAGGATGCGTTTGGTATTGTCTATGTAGGAGTTTATGCGTTCGCCGACGCGCGAAACGATCTCGGTTTGTTCCCTTTTTATGGAATTCCACAGTGAATTCCGGCTTATCTGCACGATGATGCTGCTGACGATAAGGATGGGAATAAGCACGGCAAGTGAAAAAAAGGCCAGAATTTTTGTTCTGAGGGAATGCTTGAAGTTCATCGGTTAAGCCAGCGAGCTGATAAATTTCCCGATCCGGTCCAGGCCCTCGGCGATATTCCCGTCAGAGGTTGCGTACGAAAGGCGTATCGCCTTGTCTTCGCCGAATACTCCGCCGGGAATAACCGCTACTTTCGCCTGTTCCAGCAGAATCTCGGCGAGCGCCAGGGAGCTGCAGATCGGCTTGCCATTGAAATTCTTTTTCAGTATTTCAGAAACATCGGGAAAGACGTAGAAAGCGCCCTGGGGCTTAAGGCATTTGAAGCCTTTTATTGCGTTGAGCCTGTCCACCATGGTGTTCCTTCTTTTCAGGAAAGCGTCAAACATTACCTTGAAGCTGTCTGATGGCCCGGTAAGCGCCTCAACGGAGGCAGCCTGGGAAATTGACGACGGGTTTGAAGTGGAATGGTCCTGCAGGTTGGACATCGCCTGGATTATTTCTTTCGGGCCGGCGGCATAGCCGATTCTCCAGCCAGTCATCGCGTGGGACTTGGAGACTCCGTTTACGACAATTGTCAGTCTTTTTATATTTTCGCTGAAGGAGGCGATGCTTATATGTTTCTGCCCGTCATAAACCAGTTTCTCGTAGATTTCGTCCGAGATACAATATATGTTTTTCCTGACTAAGATTTCGGCTATTGCCGCGAGTTCTTGTTCGTTGTAGACCATACCGGTCGGATTTGAGGGGGAGTTTAAAATGAGGATCTTTGTTTTCGGGGTTATTGCTTTTTCCAACTGCGCCGGAGTGATCTTGTAATTGTTTTCCTGCGTCGTATTGATGAAAACCGGTTTTCCTCCGGCTACGCGCACCATTTCTGGGTAACTTACCCAGTAAGGGGAAGGTATAATGACTTCATCGCCGTCATCGCACAGGGCGAAGATAATGTTGAATATGGAATGCTTGGCCCCGCAGGAAACAAGTATTTCCGCCGGAGAGTAGTCAAGGTTGTTGTCAGTTTTAAACTTTCTGCAGACAGCTTCTTTGAGCTCCTTCGTCCCGGAGGTCGGGGTGTATTTCGTAAAACCGGAATCAATGGCTTTTTTTGCGGCTTCTTTGATGTTCGCCGGGGTGTCAAAATCAGGCTCGCCGGCGCCGAAACCTATTACGTTTATACCTTCGGCTTTCATCTTGTTCGCCTTTGCAGTGATGGCAAGTGTGGGCGAAGGGCTGATGAGGCTCATTCTTCTGGCTAAAACCATTTGTCCTCCGTCAACAAGAAATTATATAAGGTCTTTTCTGTGGATAATTATCATGAAGGTTACCTTGATAATGCAGACAAGGGGCACTGAGAGGAACATCCCTATGACCCCGGCAACCTGGGCGCCGGCCATTATGGCGAATATCACGGTCACGGGATGCAGGTTGACGCCCTTACTCAGTATTATCGGCTGGATCAAATTATTGTCTATGAACTGTACCAGCGAGAACATTATGACAATTTTAACCATGACCGTGACGTTCTGGTACTCGATGAATCCCACTATCAGCGCCGGGACTGTCCCTGCAAAGGGGCCCAGGTAGGGGATCATATTCGCAAGTCCTGCGACAATCCCGATCAAAACAGCGTAATCAATGCCCAGTATCAGCAAGCCGATGATGGAAAGAGCGCCGACGCAGGACGATTCAATGAACTGCCCGCGGAAAAAATTACCGAGCGACTCGTCGATCTCGCAGATCAGGCTGAGGATTGTTTCCGTGTACCTGGGCGGGATTTTCTGGAAAATAAAATCTATCCCCGCCTTGCCTTCCAGCAGGAAAAAAAACGTGATGAACGGTATCAGGACGAAAATGGAAACCATGGAAAAGATCGCGGCGAGGTACTCGGGGACTTTTGATGTTTCGGAGTTTACGAACTGCTCGGCGTTTTTTATGGTAGAGTCAAAGATTCCTTTTTGCTTTATTATCGGGTATTTTGCCTCCACTTTCTGCTGGAATGACGATATTGAGCCCTTAATAGTTGCGGTATATTCGGGAATACTGTTGCTAAGGACTGACACTTCGCGGAATATCTGCGGTATCATCACAATACTGGTGCCTATGAATATCACAAGAAATATCGAGTATAGGATAAGGACTGAAACAATTCTTTTCAGGCCTTTTGCTTCAAAGAACCCCACCAGCGGTGAAAGCAGGTATGCAAAAACCAATGAAAGAATGAAAGGCATGAGTATCGATTTCACCATGTAGATAAACCAGATACACGCGCCTATCAGCAGCAGAAGCCCTATCGTTTTGTAGATTCTTGTGTTGGACATTATGATATTTTGCTAGACTGTTTTCGCGAAGAATTCGCTGGTTTCACGCAGGCGGCCGCTGAGGACCTTGGCGATATTATAGATAACTTTCAAGCCGACTCTCGGGTCTTTTTCTATGAACCAGTCGAATTTGACCTTGTACATCAGGAAAAGGGTGGTTTCCTTGGTAGTTTTGGCGGTGGCTGAACGCGGGAGTTCCTCAAGGAGCGCCATTTCCCCGAAAAAAGCCCCCTTCTCGTGCGTCGCGATTATTTTCGGCTCGCTGTTCCCTGCCGCTTTTGTGATAGCGACTTCACCGTCGAAAATTATAAACAGTGCCTTGCCGACCTTGCCTTCTTCAAAAATTAATTCCCCGGCAGGATATTTTTTTGAGTACATGATGCCCGTGAGCTTACCCAGGGCGGAATTGCTGAGTCCATCAAAGATGGGGATGTTTTTCAGAAAGCTGACTTTTTCCACGAATTCTCTGTCAATAAACAGGTTTCTTAACGTTGGTTTGAGCGCCATGGTTGTTATTTTCCTTTCAGTACTGTCGGTTCGGCGGGGTATTCTCTCGTAAGCTTGCTTGCCGCGAGCCTGTCTACCAGTATGGTTGCCTTCGGGTGCATCTGGACGATCGTGGCCGGGACCATCGCCGTGATGGGGCCTTCAACCGTTTTAAGTATAGCGTCTGCTTTTGTTTCCTTGTTGGCAAGCAGGATCAATTCCCTGGCGTCCATGATAGTGCCGATGCCCATGGTAATGGCATACTTCGGCACTTCCTCTGTTGTCTTAAAAAACCTGGCGTTGTCCTTTATTGTTTCCCTGGCCAGTGTCTTAAAGCGGGTCCGCGACCCAAGCGAAGAGCCGGGTTCATTAAGAGCGATATGGCCGTTGCTTCCAATGCCCAGCAGCTGTATATGAATTCCGCCCGCCCCGGCTATTTCATCTTCATAACATTTACAGTGGGCAACAACGTCTTTCGCGGTGCCGTTTGGCGCGTGTATTGATTCTTTGCGGATATTAACGTGTTTGAGCAGGTTTTCCCACAGGAAAAAATAACAGCTCTGGTCGTGATTCGGCCCCAGCCCGACGTATTCGTCAAGGTTGAAAGTAATGACTTTTGACCAGTCGAGACCTTCTTCCTTGTGCAGCCTTATAAGTTCCTTGTAAGTCCCGACGGGAGTGCTTCCTGACGGCAATCCCAGGACAGTTTTTCCCCTGGACCTGATGGCGTCAGCGATTATTTTCGCGGCAAGCTTGCTTATTTCGTCGTAATCTTTTTTGACGACAACTTCCATGATTTTTCTCCGTAATTAGAAATATTTATTTTTAATATATTAATCAATTATATCTCGTTTGTCAAGATTGAGTATGGTGCGAAATCTCGTCCGTCAACAGGACGAGATTGAACAAAACGCCTGGTTGACCGGCGCGCAAAAAGAATATATAATCTGCATATGAAAAATATCGAGCTCATTATCTTTGATTTGGACGGCACGCTCATAGATTCAAAACTTGACCTTGCCAACGCCGTGAATCATTCCCTTCAAACCTTGGGCCTTCCGGGAATAGAAAACGAAAAGGTTTACGGGTTTATCGGCGACGGTCTGTGGAAACTTATTGAGCGCTCCCTCGGGGCGGGCAATGCGGATAAACTGGAGAACGCGGTGAGGTTATTCAGGGAATATTATGGCAGGCACCTGCTTGACAATACAAAGCTTTACCCGGGTGTCGAGAATACACTGGCCCGCTTCAAGGGCAAGAAGAAAGCGGTAGTCACGAACAAACCGGAAGGTTTTTCGCGGGATATCCTGGAGGGCCTGAAAATTTTGGAGCATTTCAACCTGGTTTACGGCGGGGATACTTTTAACAGGCACAAACCCGACCCGCACTGCCTGCTTTGCGCGATGCGGGAGCTTGGCGCGGAAGTTTCGCGGGTTGTGATGGTAGGTGACGGCAGGAATGATATTCTGGCTGCAAAAGCCGCCAGTATTGCGAGCTGCGCTGTCGGTTACGGGCTTGAAAACAAACAGCAGTTGATGAGCGCCTGCCCGGATTTTTATATTGAAAATATCAGTCAATTGGCAGGTATTATCGAATAAGGGGGAATATGGCTAAAAAAAGTGTTTTTTTAAATATCGCCCTGGTTTTATGCTCGTTGATCGCGTTGCCCGAATTGGTTTATAACATCCGTTCATCCTTTAAACAAACACCTGGAAACGATG
>MGVM01000174.1 GCA_001800495.1 Elusimicrobia bacterium RIFOXYB2_FULL_48_7 | reverse complement strand
AGGTTTCAAAAACGCTTGACGGGCAGAGGTAATCCGGTGACCTGTCTATTTCCTTGAGGACTGACTCTTCCAGCTGTGGGGTAACATCCTTTATCTGCGCGGTTAATTTGAGGTTTTTTAGTATCTCTTTCCTGCGGAGAGCGACCTTGAACTTTTTTATCTTCATTTATTCGCCGGAATTACGCCTTTTTTGCTGCACGCTGCGCTTGCCTGCGCATGGTCCATTCGTAAACCAGCGGGCTTGCTACGAACACGGTGGAATATGTTCCTATAATACAGCCGAATAAAAGGGCCAGGGAGAAATCATGGATGACATCGCCCCCGAAAAAGAAGAGGGTCAGCAGCACCATCTCCACTGTCAGTGAAGTGATAATCGTCCTTGAAAGGGTCTGGTTCACGCTAATATTCAGGATATTGGCCAGTGATTCCTTCCTAAGCAGCGAGATGTTTTCCCTGATCCTGTCGTAAATCACTATCGTGTCATTAATGGAGAAACCGGCAAGAGTGAGCAGGGCGGCAACGACATTCAGCGTTATCTCCCTGTCAAACAAAGAAAACAACCCGATGGTAATGACAACATCGTGAACCAGGGCTAAAACACCGGCAATGCCCCAGATAGGCGACTTGAACCTGAATGCCACGTATGCAATAATGCCCACGAAGGAAAGCAGGATCGCCCAAGTGGCTTGTTTTGACAGGTGCTTGCTCACGCTGGGACCGACGAATTCAGCGCGTTCAACCGTAAAATCCTTCGTTACCTCGGATTTGCTTAATCCCTCTTTTATCTGGGCAGTGATTTTTTCCGCTGAGATTGACTGGCTGTCCTGAACCCTGATGTGAATAGAATTTTTGCTAGGAAAGCTCTGCAATTCAAAAGAAGTTACACCCGAATCATTCAACGCTTTTCTAATAGATTCAAGCTGCAGCGGCGCGGTGAACTTAACCTCTACTAGCAGCCCGCCGGTGAAATCAATACCGAGGTTCAGCCCTTTATGCATCAAAATTGACACAACCGTGATGAGTATGAGCGCCGCCGAAATAGCGAAAAAAGTATGCCTCTTGCTGATAAAATCAATGTTTGCGTTTTTTAGTAGTCTCATAATCTTATTTTCTCCACTATTTTTTTATTGAACAGGTAATCATATATGACTTTTGTCACAAAAATAGCCGTGAACATGGAAATTATTATGCCCAGTGTAAGCGTAACCGCAAACCCCTTGATTGGCCCTGTCCCGAACTGGAACATGAAAACAGCTGCTATAAGCGTTGTGAGGTTGGAATCCACGATAGCCGATAACGCCCTTTCATATCCAAGATCAAGCGAAACACGGCTTGTCTTTCCCAGGTCAAGCTCATCGCGCATTCTTTCCAGGATAAGCACGTTCGCATCAACAGCCATGCCAAGCGACAATATAATGCCTGCTATGCCTGGAAGCGTCAATGTGGCTCGGAAAACAGCCAAGGCTCCCAGCAGAATGAAGAAATTCAGTATTAATGCGATATTTGTGATGCTGCCTGAAAGAGGCTTGTAATAAACAGTCATGAAAATCATTACAAGCAGAAGGCCGATCAAGCTCGCCAGGGTTCCGGCGCGGATTGAATCTTCCCCAAGCGAAGGGCCTACCGTCCTTTCTTCTATTATTCTTACCGGTGCAGGCAGGGCGCCGGCACGCAGCACGGTGGCGTAAAACTTCGCTTCCTCCATGCTGAAATTGCCCTCAATCACAGCTTTTCCGTCCGGGATCCTGGTGCGGATCACCGGAGCTGACTGTATCACACTGTCAAGAACGATTGCGAGGTTCTTGTTCACATTTGCTTCGGTGACGCGGGAAAATATTTTGGCGCCGTCATTATTGAATTCAATGCCCACCCTGGGCAGGCCGAATTCTCCGCCAAGCTCCACTTTCGCGTTAACCAGGTAGGCGCCGGTAATCTCGGCGGCGGCTTTTACGACATAAAAACTATCCGTGTCCCTTCCCGGAAGCATTACATACCCGGTCGGCACTAATTTCAGTATTTCCTTGTTAGTAACCGCCTGGTCAAATTTCAAATTAAGGTCCCGCATCTTGTTGCCGATTGCCACGGCTTTGTCAGATGTATCAACAATGCGGAATTCCAGAAGCGCAGTTTTTCCGATTATTTCCTTGGCTCTTTCCGGGTCTTTTACACCCGGCAGTTGCACAGCAATCCACTTGTCGCCCTGCTTGGTGATCAGGGGTTCAGTGACACCGAACTGGTCAACCCGGTTCCTTACGATTTCAATAGCGCGCTCAAGCGCGTCGGCTACGCTGGTTCCTTTTTCAAGCTTTGAATCATCGATTTCAAGCAGGAGGTAGGTCCCGCCCTTAAGGTCCAGTCCCAGGTTAATTACCTTTGATATTATAGGATCCCTGGATTTTTCCCTGTTCTCGCGTTCCTGCTGCCCCATGCTGTACCACTGGATGGAAGGGAAAAGAAAATAAGCTACAACAACCAAAACTGCTATGACAACGTAAATCCTGATCTGTAGGTTTTTCATATTATCTCACTCACGCCTTTTTTTCAGCTCCCAGGACTGCCTGGTTTGCCGGGTTGATCACCGTGGCAATGGCTGATTTCAATATTTGGATTTTTGTATTATCATCTATTTTTAATTCAACGGCCTCCGGCTTCACATTTACCACGGTTCCATAAATACCGCCGGAAGTAATTACTTTATCGTCTTTTTTCAGGGCGTTAAGCAGTTTTTTATGCTCCTTGTCCCTTTTTTGCTGGGGCCTGATGAGAAGGAAATAAAAAATAAAAAAAATAAGGATAAGCGGCATAAAACCGCCCAATGCCCCCATGGGTCCTGCTTGCGGCCCTGCGGCCGGTGCTGCCTGCGCGTAAAGAAGTCCGATCATTTAGCTCTCCTATTTACAATGCGGGCTATGGCGCCCGCTATATTTAACCTGATAAGTTCGTTTTTTTCGTTATTAAAAGTATCTTCAAGATAAGGCACTGATTCCGGCGTTCCATAATCTGCGAACAACTGAACCGTTTTCAACCGGGCGTCCGAGTCCTCGGTCCTCAGGACACTGATCAGGAAGCCTTCGGCAGAGGAATCGCCCATTTTATAAAGAGCTTGCGCGGCGTAGAGCCTGACAAAACCGTTGTCATCGCCGAGAGCTTCCTTGAGCTGCGGGATGTATTTCACGTCGCCCAGATACCCCAGCGCTTCCGCAGCGCCTCTTCTAACCCCGTCTTCCTTGTCAAGAAGCAGGGCCCTTATTTCGTCGCCGTAATTCTTGTCGGCGTATTTTCCCAGGGCAACCACCGCGGACTGGCGCACGCCCTTGTCCCAGTGTTTCAAAAGCGCCCTGATCTTTTCCCTGGCTTTCTCTGATTTTACTTCGCCAAGTATCTCGCAGGCCTTGCGGCGAATGTCCATTTCGTAGCTGTCAAGGCCGTAAATTATCACTTTTTCCTCGGTCTTGTCGCCGAGCTTTATTAGGGCCACTATGGCGGCATCCTTTACCTGCCCGCCTTTTTCCTTGACCGCTTCCTTGAGCAGGGGGATAACCGACGAATCGCCTATTTCACCGATAACATCAGCAGCCTTGGCGCAAATCATGTTTTTTGCAAGCGCCTTGGCGCGTTTCACGGGAGGATCTTTGGGGGAAACCTTCACCCTTCCTTTTAACAGTTCAATGAGCACCGGCAGGCCTGATTTATCCTTCATTCTGAAAAGCGACCTTGCGGCTTCGATTTTCACCAGGTCTGACTTGTCTTTAAGAAGCTTTTTGAATTCCGGTGTCAAAGACTTATAGGAAAATTCAGGCAGGATTTTCAGGGCTTCAACTTTAAGAGTCGGCTCCGCTGAACTGAGGCTTTCCACCAGTATTTCATAATACTTACCGTAACCTGCTTGGCCGGCTTCCTGCGCCAGGCAAAAAGACGTAAAAAAAATATAATAAATGAAAGAACATAAAAAACCGATTTTTGCGGGTGATTTTACTTTGATTTCAAACATTAATTATTATCTTTTATTAACGAATATTTTTCCATGAATTCCACTTTGGACTGAGTGAAATTATCCTCAATAACCGCTATTCTTATTAATTTCATCAATTTTAGCATAAAATACAAATTATGTAAAGACAACAATTTCAGGGAAAGCAGTTCCCCGCAGCGGAAAAGATGGTGAATGTAAGCCCTGGTGTACTCCGCGCAGACCGGGCACTCGCAGCCATTGTCAAGCGGGCCGAAATCCCTGGCGTACCGGGCGTTTTTTATATTCAGTTTTCCGGAAAAAGTCAGTGCCTGGCCGTTCCTCCCGTTCCTGGTAGGGAGGACACAGTCAAACATGTCTATCCCGCGTTCCACGTATTCCCAAATCTCTTCCGGTGTCCCGACTCCCATGGCGTACCTGGGTTTGTTTTCAGGCAGAAGGGGAGCAATCTTTTCCACTACATCCTTTGATATTTCCTGCGGTTCACCGACAGCCAGCCCGCCGATGGCATACCCGTCGAAATCAAGATCTATTGTCTTTTGGGCGCTCTCCCGGCGCAGGTCCATGTACGTGCTTCCCTGGACAATGCCGAAAAGGCGCTGTTTTGCATTAACCCTGCGCAAGGGGGAATTCATAAGCTGATCCTTGCATTTTTTGGCCCAATCCAGCGTAAGGTCAAGCGATTTTTTCGCGTAATCGCGCGTTGAAGGGTAGGGGGGACACTCGTCAAAACACATCATTATATCCGTCCCAAGCTGTATCTGTATATCTATGACCTTTTCAGGGGAGAAAAAATGGGTGCTGCCGTCGATGTGCGACTGAAATTCAACACCTTCCGCGCTTATTTTCCTCAGTTCTGACATGCTGTAAACCTGGAAACCGCCGGAATCCGTGATTATGCTTCTCTCCCAGTTCATGAATTTATGAAGCCCTCCCGCCGCTTCAATGGTGTCCATGCCGGGCCTGAGGTACAAATGGTAGGTATTTGCAATAAACAATTCGGTCCCTATGGCACGAAGTTCTTCGTTGGATATGGTCTTTACCGCGGCCTGCGTGGCGACGGACATGAAAACCGGGGTTGATACCTCACCGTGAGAGGTAATTATTTTCCCGGCGCGGGCATTGTTTTCTTTTGATTTTTTTATGATCTCAAACATGGTTTTTCACAGTATCAGCATCGCGTCGCCGTAGGAATAAAACCTGTAATTGTTTTCCATGGCAGCTTCATATGCCTTGAATATGTTCTCCCTTCCGGCCAGCGCGCTGGTTAAGAACAGCGGGGTTGATTTCGGTGTATGGAGATTGGTAATCATAGCGGCCACGCATTTGAACTTGTATCCGGGGTAAATAAAAAGGCCTGTTTCGCCCCGGCATGCGCTTACCCGGCCGCCGGCATCTGCAGCTGTTTCAAGCGTCCTGACAGCGCTGGTCCCGACAGCAAATACCTTCCTGCCGGATTTTTTGGCAGAATTGATTTTCTCTGCCTCGGCTTCCTCAATTTCATAACTTTCCGGCAACATTA
>MGVM01000173.1 GCA_001800495.1 Elusimicrobia bacterium RIFOXYB2_FULL_48_7 | reverse complement strand
TCAGGAAATCCACCTTGTCTGCCGCGTGTTCTTCTATCGCGTCAAACAAGCGCTCAGCCGGCATCTGGGAGATATCTTGTCTTTTTGAGATCGTTTCACATACCGCCTGGTAAACCGGCACTGTGCCTACCGGTACAGGTGAATACTTTATTACCTGTTGCCTGATTTTTCTCAGGTTCCCGCCTGTTGACAAGTCCATGACCGTGTCTGTTTTCGCGTGGACAGCGGCTTCAAGCTTTTCAAGCTCCTTTTCAATGCTGATACAGTCCGGTGAAGTGCCTATATTGGCATTTACTTTAGTCCTCAGTCCGGCGCCGACCCCGCAGGGCACAAATTTTGCTTTCGTACCGTTCCTTGAACTGTTTTTCAGGATTACTATGGTACCCGCGGCAAGCCCGTCCATTATCTGCTTAGTGGTGGTCTTCTCCTGCCTGGCAACATATTTTATATCCGGGGACTGAATGTTTTTTTTCGCTATATCTACAAGAGTCATTTTATTTTCCCTGAAACATCCGCCATGCACTTTTTTTCAAGCGTATAAAGCTTGAACCTGATCTTCTTGAATTCGCTTCCCGCTTTGGCTGAAAAAAGCTTTGAATATTCTTCCAGCACTCTTACTGCCTGCTGGGACCTCTTGAAGTTCGCGGCAAGCAGGCCTTTAAAGTTTTCCCTGCCGGGCTCGGCTATCTTCCTGCCGGAATCTTCCCGGCTGTCACGCGAGCTGACAAGCGCGGGGTACTCTTTTTGAGTTATTTCGCCTATTTTGTGCCGCAATCCCCTGAAAACACAGAACTTCTTTTTGTCTTCATATATGAACCGGTAAGCGTCTTCAATTACCCTTATGCCTTCGGTCGCCCGGTTGATATTCGCGTCAAGGA
Organism: Elusimicrobia bacterium RIFOXYB2_FULL_48_7; assembly: GCA_001800495.1. Taxonomy (GTDB): domain Bacteria; phylum Elusimicrobiota; class Endomicrobiia; order CG1-02-37-114; family XYA2-FULL-39-19; genus OXYB2-FULL-48-7. The sequence goes on along the minus strand of MGVM01000173.1, from coordinate 4,686 downwards.
GCCGGTAAAGAGACCTGTTTTTCATCGCGTGCCACCGTAGGCCTCAAGTATCCTTTTGATGATCGCGGTGGTTGAAAAACCCTTTACAACCGGAATCCTTGCCACCTTACGCGCGTACTGCCAGCCGACAACTTCCTTAAGTGAATAATGCCCGCCTTTAACCAGCACATCGGGGCGGACCTGGCTGACAAGCTTGAGCACTGATGTTTCATCAAAGACCGTCACGTAGTCTACGTATTCAAGAGCGGAGATGATCTCAGCGCGATACTTCGCCGGTACCACGGGCCTTTTTGGCCCCTTCAGGTCTCTGATTGACCTATCTGAATTAACGCCTACTATCAAAACATCGCCCAGCGACTTTGCTTTCCTGAATATTTTTATATGCCCGGCGTGCAGTATGTCAAAACAACCGTTGGTGAAAACTATTTTTTTCCCGCTTTTCTTAAGCTTGGCGGATAAAAAGAGTATATCTTTCCTGCTCTTGATTTTACCTGTTTTATACCCCATCAGACATTCCCGTAAATGTGCTTCAGGATGAAATCGGTCTGGAAATCACCCTTCCGGAAATAGTCGTTTTTCTGTATTTTCTGGTGCAGCGGCACTGTCGTTTTGATGCCGGTAACCTTGAATTCGGACAGGGCCCTTTCCATCCTGCTTATGGCTTCCTTGCGGTTATAACCGTAAGCGATAAGTTTCATTATCAAACTGTCGTAGAACGACGGGATCAGGTAGCCCTCGTAAATATGTGTATCTACGCGCACTCCCGGACCGCCCGGCATTATAAGCCCGGTAATCCTTCCAGGCGAAGGCATAAAATCCTTGTCAGGGTCTTCCGCGTTTATCCGGCACTCTATCGCGTGGCCACAGATCTCTATTTTATCGGAATCGAGCTTCAGCTCTTCGCCCGCAGCAAGCCTGATCTGCAGTTTAACCAGGTCAACACCGGAAACGATCTCGGTTATCGGGTGCTCTACCTGGATCCTGGTGTTCATTTCAAGGAAATAAAAATTGCTTTTAGCATCTACAAGGAACTCAATGGTGCCGACCGTGCAGTATTTTACCGCTTTAGCCGCCTTCACGGCCTGCTTTCCCATCTTTTTCCTGAGGGTTGAATCAACGAAAGGCGACGGGCTTTCTTCAACCAGCTTCTGGTGCCTGCGCTGTATCGAACAATCCCTCTCCGGGAAATAGCAGGTGTTGCCGTCCTTGTCCGCCGCGATCTGGAACTCTATGTGCCTGGGCGCCTCGATCAGTTTCTCAAGGTAAACCTTGTCGTCGCCGAAAGCGGCTTTTGCCTCGGTCTTGGCGGTTGAAACCGCCGTCTGCAGTGATTCCCTTGACGGTACGGTGCGCATGCCGCGCCCGCCTCCGCCCATGGCGGCTTTGATTATTATCGGGTAGCCGATCTTTTCAGCAATCTTGTTGAGCTCGGGGTCGTCCAAACTTATCGGTTCGGTCGTGCCCGGCACCACGTTTATGCCGCTCTTGATCATTAACTTTCTTGCTTCGATCTTATCGCCCATTTTCTGAATCGATTCCTTTGAAGGGCCTATGAATTTCAATCCGCAGGATTCGCAGACATCCGCGAAATAGGTATTTTCCGACAGGAACCCGTAGCCCGGGTGGATAGCGTCACAGCCGGAAATGGTAGCTGCAGAAATAATATTCGGGATATTCAGGTAGCTTTCTATCGCCGGCCCCGGGCCTATGCAGATAGACTGGTCAGCCAGCTTCACGTGCATTGAATCCTTGTCAACTTCGGAATGGACAGCGACCGTCTGGATACCAAGGTCCTTGCACGCCCTTATGACTCTTAAAGCAATTTCTCCTCTGTTTGCGATTAAAACTTTCTTGAACATTAGCGTACCCTTCTAATACTTCATGCCACGCGCTTGGAAGCGTATGAAGTATAGTTCCTTATTTTATTTGTTATTTCCGTTGCTGTTGTTTTCCGGGTCTATCTGGAACAACTCCTGCCCATACTCAACGGGCTGGCCGTTCTCAACAGACAATTTCACTATTCTCCCCTTCACGGAGGAGACAACATCCTTCATTATTTTCATCGCTTCTATCAGGGCGACTTTCTGCCCCGGGACTATGTGGTTGCCTTCCATGACAAGCGGCGGATAATCAGGTGATTGCGCCCTTAAAAAAGTGCCTACCATCGGGGACTTGATCACCAGCATCGGTTTTTCCTTCGGTTCAGCGGCTTTCCCGTTTGACTCCTGCGGTTTTTGCGCCACAACCGGAATCTCACCTTCGTGCCTTTTCAGCGATATCTTCATGTCTTCCGATTCCCACTGCAATTCCTCGATATCGGTGTCCTTCAAAATCTCAATAAAATCTTTTATCTCTTGAGTAGCCACTGTTACCCCCAATTACCCTTATTTCCTCTGTAAATATTCCCCTGTTCTCGTATCAACAAGGATCGTATCGCCTTCATTTATGAAAAGCGGCACTCCAACCTCTGCGCCGGTTTCAAGAGTCGCGGGTTTTGTGACATTTGACACAGTGTCGCCCTTTACACCGGGAACCGTGGAAATAACTTTTAACTCAATATTCAAAGGTAGGTCGATATTTAAAAATTCACCGTCAATGTATAAACCTTCTACTTCCGTGTTTTCTTTTAAATATTTAACCGTATCCCCCAGTTTCTCTGCGGTGATGGAGACCTCTTCAAAGGTTTCCAGGTCCATGAATTTATAGTTTTTAGCGTCATTATACAAATACTGCTTCTTTTTGCGCTCAATCTCTACTTCACGGAATTTAACGCCGGACTTGAATGTCCTTTCAATTATAGAGCCGGAGCGGACATTGCGCATCTTTGTCCTCATAACGGCGCCGCCCTTGCCCGGTTTATGGTGCTGGAACCAGATAACAGTGTAAACCTGGCCTTCAAACTCGAATGTACTGCCGTTCTTAAAATCTGACGTATCTAGCATTCTATTATATCCTCTCTATTTTGCATCCGAAGTCAATACTTCGCGCCCGTTTTTCGTTATAAGCACGGTATCTTCTATTCTAACCCCGAAATTATTTTCAATGTAAACACCGGGCTCTACAGTTATTACCATCCCAGGTTTCAGTACAACTTTCCCCGCGGCACTTATCGATGGAGACTCGTGCACTTCCAGCCCTATTCCGTGGCCTGTTGAGTGCAAAAAATTACTGCCGTAGCCCGCATTTTTTATACAGGCACGCACAGTTTTATCAACGGAAATTGACTTAACTCCGGGCCTTGCCGCGGCAATACCCTTTGCCTGTGCTCGTTTTACTAAGCTAAAAATACGCCTGTTAAACGTGTTAATTTTACCTAAAATTATCGTTCTTGTCAAATCAGAGCAATACCCCTTATATTTGGCACCCATATCTATAATTATTAAATCATTTTTATTCAGTTTATTAGCGGAATTAACGTGGTGCGGGTAACTTGCCCTGGGCCCGCTGGCCACTATTGGCGTAAACGAGGGTTCAACCCCGTTTTTATACAATAACTCCATTATCCGGTTGCCAATCTGTATCTCAGTTATCCCGGGTTTTACCTCTTTTTTCACCGCGTTAAAAACCTTTGCGGCTATAGCACAGGACTCTTTAATAAGCCGGATCTCATTTTCATCCTTTACCTGCCTTAAACTTTCAAAGAAACCGGAAACCGGCTTAATCCTGTTTTTCCCTATACTTTTATCAAGTTTCTGCTTGATTTCCCAGGTAATCTTGCCCGGATCAACCGACAGGTTTTTAATCCCCACAGCTTTCAGGATACTTTTCAATGTCAGTGAAAACTTTTTGCTTTCAATAACTTCAAACCCCGCGTTAGCAGTCAAATCGCTTATCTGCTTGCACAGCATTTTTGAGGTAATGATAAAGGCCTTACCGGCAGTTATCACAGCCCAATACCCGCCCTGGATATCTACCCCGGTCAGATACAACAGATCCATCGGGCTGGTTACCAGCAGGCAATCGATTTTGCCGGCTTTAACCTTACCTTGAATTTTTATTAAGTTGGTTCCTGGCATATTCGGCGATTTTTTCGACAACCTCGTCAACTGAAAGATTGTCCGTGTTTATGGATATGTTACAGCGGACATAATATGGTTTGCGGGCTTCAAGCAGTTTTATTATTTCCTGCATAGGGTCCGGCTTATTGAGCAGCGGCCTGGTTGTGTCGTTTTTAGTCCTTTCAAATATAACTTCCGGGCTGGCAGACAGGTTTACAATCAGGGAGGTTTTTTCGAATATCTCCATGTTCTCTTTTTTCAAAACAATCCCGCCTCCGGTGGCAATAACGCAGTTATTCTTTTTAGATATGGACCTGGCGGCCCTGGTTTCCTCATTCCTGAAAAACGGTTCCCCTCTTTTGTCAAAAATATCGGCTATTGTTGTACGGGTATCATGCTCTATCATTTCATCGGTGTCAAAATACTGCCAGCCCAGCAGGTCAGCCAGCTTTTTCCCCACCGATGACTTCCCCGTGCCCATAAAACCAGTTAATACGATGTTCATTTTCTCTCTTTGTCATTCCCGCGAAAGCGGGAATCCAGGATTCTACCTGAAACGTTAAATTTCGAGAGACCAGTAAATATTTTGCCTTCTACTACTTGTCTTGAGTGAATTTAGATTCAGTTTTCGTAGCGGTCCGATTTATCGGACATATTAGGACAACTTTATATTATTGCGTGATAAATC
>MGVM01000172.1 GCA_001800495.1 Elusimicrobia bacterium RIFOXYB2_FULL_48_7 | reverse complement strand
CACTGCGGCTTCTTTTTCGCGGCTATGGTGTCCTTGAATACCACTATCCTCGCCACGGTGTATATGCCCTGTTTTTTTAACTCTTCCAGGTATGTTTTTATGTCCGGCATGGCAGGAACATACGCTCCGAATTCCGCGGCCATTTTTACGCCCGGCAGGTACACTTCGCCGTTTGATTCCTTGACCGCGATTACCACCGTATTGAGTGTTGTTTCGTCTATGAAGCGCTGGAATTTTTTCCGGAATTCTTTTGAACCGGAAGACCAGGCGGTCAAATGCACGCCGTGCACAAATTCCGGCTTGCCGGCTTGCCGCGCTTCGCGCGCCGTTTTTTTCGTGGAACTTGACGTGTCAAGCGTGTTTTCCACGAATATCGCGATTGTCTTGTCCAGCCTGAAAAGAATTACACAGGTGATGATCAGCAGGACTGTCGCGAAAATTGCATAACGGTACTTGTTGTGCCGGGCGGGCCGGCGTGTTTTATTCCTGGTCATTTTGTTCTTCCAGCAGTTTCATGGCGTCGTTGAGTTGTTTGTGGCTTCCAAGCAGGACAAGCACATCGCCGTTTGATATCACAAAATCCTTCTGGGGATTAGTGTAGGCCTTTCCGTCGCGGACAACCGCTATGATCGTGACTCCGGTCCGGTTGCGCAGGTCAAGTTCCACCATGTTTTTGCCCGCGGCGGGCGATTTTTCGTCAACAAGGAAGGTCTCAGTCAGGCTCAGTTGCAGGGCTTTCTGGATCTCGGTCAGATTGTAGGGTTCCAGAGAAAGCCCGCGCAGCATTTTGTAACCTTCCTTCCTGATTATCTTTATTTCGGTTTCTATTATATTATTCGGGATGTGGAACCTCTGCAGTACCCTTGAAAATATCTCGATCGACGTTTCAAATTCTTCAGGGATTACCTGATTGGCGCCAAGCTTGTGAAGCTCCTCTATCTCGACAAGGTACCTGGTCCTGACCAGTATGTAGATTCCGGGGTTGAGCTTCCTGGCGGCCCAGACACCCCTTCTTACCGCTGAGGGGTCGGAAATAGCGAAAACAATCACGCGGGAACACCTGATGCCAAGTTTTTCCAGGAGTTCCGTCCTGGTTGCGTCGCCGTAGAAAATGGGCTCTCCGTTCTTCTTTGCCTGGGAAACAATGCTGGCGTTAAGCTCAAGGATATAATATTTTATCCCCGTCTCCTTGAGCACCTTGGCCAGGTTTTTACCATTTACGCCGTAACCGATTATAATGACATGGTCTGACAGGTTGCATGTAAGTTTTTCAGTGTCGTACTCCGGTTCAGAAGGAGCGATTTCCTTGAGCGGGCTGAACCTGGCCAGGACGCTTGGTGTCCAGCGTATGAGAAACGGGGCGAAAAGCATGGTCAGAAGGGCTATTGAAAGCAGGTACTGGTAATTTTCAGGCGAAATTATCCGGTAATTTTCCCCAAACTTCAGTAAAAGAAATGAGAATTCCCCCACCTGTGCCAGCCCGATTCCCGTAATGAGCGCGATTCTCAGTGGATACTTCAACAGCAGGACAGTTACAGAACCGAAAACAAATTTAATGAGGATTACCGCCAGCGTAATAAGCAGTATAGGCAGGAGCATTTCCTGCATAAAATGGATTTTTACAAGCATACCTATGGAGATGAAAAACACGCTGATAAAGATATCCTTGAGCGGGAGGATCTCAGAAACGATCTGGTGGCTGTAATCCGATTTTGACAATATGAGCCCGGCTATGAACCCGCCAATGGCGAGCGAGAGCCCTACTTTATTGGTCAGCCATGCCGTGCCCAGGCAAAGCAGTATAACGAAAACGGTGAATATTTCCCTGTCCTTGAACTTGACTACCTGCGCCAGGCCTATCGGTATAAGGAAATACGTTGCACCTATGATAAGGGTGATAGCAGCGCCGGAAATCAACATTGTTTTGAAAATTTTGGCAAAGGAGAATGCCTCCGCGGTTCCCAGGGAAGGTATCAGAAGCAGCATCGGCACTACGCAGAAATCCTGGAAAAGAAGGATTCCTGTTGCTATATGCGCGTGGGGAGTGTGGATTTCCGCCTTGTCCATATATGATTTCAGCACGATGGCAGTGGAACTGAGGGATATGAAAAACCCGAAAAACACGCTTTCTCGGACCGTAAACCCGAAGGACTTCGCGATGAGGATTATCGCCAGGTTTGTAAGCAGTATCTGCAAGCCGCCGCCGATAACCAGGAAACGTTTTATTCGCGCGAAACGTTCCAGTGATATTTCAAGCCCTATGGTAAAAAGCAGGAATATAACCCCGATCTCGGAAAGGACGTTCACCGAGTCTTTTTCGTGGATGAGGGCCAGGCTGTCCGGGCCGATAATCACGCCGGTGATCAAAAACCCGACGATGGCCGGTATATTAAGCTTGCGGCAGATTATGCTTATGGGTATCGATGCCGCCAGGAGAATGATTAGATCCCTTAATAAGGGTATATTTTCCATAATAGTTTTTTATTTTAGTTCTTTTACTATTGTTCCGGCCTTGATGTTCCTTTTTTCAAACCAGCCCTGGTTCACTTCAAGGGCGTAAAGCGCCTTGTGTTTCGACCGCGTTACTTTTTCATTAAGGGGTTTCATGTCCACTATCTCGGTTATGATGCCTTTTGAGTCTATGAAAGCTATGGAAAGAGGTATGTAAGTGTTGCGCATCCAGAAATTCAGGTGCTGCGGCGCCGGAAAAACAAACAGCATTCCGCTGTTTGCTTCAAGGGTTTTCCTGTTCATCAACCCTACTGTCTTCTTTTTCAGGGTATTGGCTATTTCGGTGGTTATGGTGTAGGAGTCAATATGCAGGTCGATATGGGACTTGTTTTTAAGCAGTTTCGCGCTTTGCGCGCCTTGAGCGTTTAAAATGCCTGTTAAGCTTAACAGGAGCGTAAGGGCAAAAAACACCGTGTCATAAAATAATAAAACTATCGTTTTCATTGTTTTTCCGCTGTACTATTGAATTGGGTATTTTATTAAATTTGGAGGGGTTAAGCAAACATACTGTTTATCCAAAACTATCGACGTTTTGGATTTCGTACCTTGCTCAAAAAAGAAGCCCGGTTTGCACCGGGCTTCTTAAGTGTTTCTGTGTTTTGTGTTTCGTTCCTAACTCAGTAGTCCATTCCGCCACCCATACCGCCCATTCCGCCAGGAGGCATGCCCATCTTTTCTTTCTTTTCCGGTATGTCGGAAATAATGACCTGGGTTGTAAGCAGGTATCCGGCTATTGAGGTGGCGTTTTCAAGCGCCGTTCTTGTTACCTTTGCCGGGTCTACCACGCCCGCTTTCACGAGGTCGCCGTATTCCGATGTTTCGGCGTTGTAGCCGAAATTAACGTCTTTCTGGTTGCGTATTTTCTCGATCACTATCGAACCTTCAGCCCCGGCGTTTGAAACTATTTCCCGGATGGGCTCTTCAAGCGCTCTTTTCACTATGTTAATGCCGGTCTGTTCATCGGCATCGTCGCCTTTAATCTTGGAAAGCACTTCGGCGCATCTAAGCAGTGCTACTCCGCCGCCGGGAACTATGCCTTCTTCAATGCCCGCGCGTGTGGCGTGCATGGCGTCTTCAACCTTGAACTTCTTGGCTTTCATCGCAGTTTCGGTTGCGCCGCCTACGTTGATAACAGCGACTCCGCCGACAAGCTTTGCAAGCCTTTCCTGGAGTTTTTCCTTGTCGTAATCAGATTTTGTCTCTTCTATCTGCTTTCTTATCTGGCCGATGCGTTTTTCAATGTTCTTTTTGTCGCCCTGGCCGCCTACTATTGTCGTGTTTTCCTTGTCTACCACGATTCTTTTGGCTTTTCCCAGCATATCCACGCTGGCTTTGTCGAACTTCATGCCTCTTTCTTCGGAGATAACCTGGCCGCCGGTGAGGATGGCTATGTCTTCAAGCATCTCTTTCCTTCTGTCGCCGAATCCCGGGGCTTTGACAGCCGTGCATTTAAGCGTGCCGCGCAGCTTGTTGACCACAAGCGTGGCAAGGGCTTCGCCTTCGAGGTCTTCGGAGATTATCAGGAAGCTGCGGCCTGTCTGGGCTATCTGTTCCAGTACCGGTAGAAGCTCGTTCATTGCGGCAAGTTTCTTGTCTGTTATGATTATCATCGGGTCGTCAAGGATCGCTTCCATCCTTTCGGCGTCGGTGATGAAATAAGGAGATGAGTAGCCGCGGTCGAACTGCATGCCTTCAACCACTGTAAGTTCGGTTTCTGCGGATTTCCCTTCTTCAACGGTTATTACGCCGTCTTTGCCTACTTTTTCCATCGCGTCGGCTATTAACTGGCCGATTTCCTTGTCGCTGGCTGAAATAGTGGCTATCTGGACTGTTTCTTCTTTGGTTTTAACAGGTTTGGAGATCTTCTTGATCTCATCAATGACCGCCTTGACTGCCTTGTCAATCCCCCTTTTGACGTGGATCGGGTTTGCGCCTGCGACTATGTTCTTGAAGCCTTCGGTAATGAACGCTTGCGCGAGAACGCACGCTGTGGTGGTGCCGTCGCCTGCGACGTCATTTGTCTTTGATGCGATTTCCTTCACCAGCTGGGCGCCGATGTTTTCGTTGGGGTCTTCAAGCTCTATTTCCTTGGCTATGGTCACGCCGTCATTTGTGATTGTCGGCGAGCCGAATTTTTTCTCAAGCACTACGTACCTGCCCCTGGGGCCCAGCGTTACTTTTACCGCGTTAGCCAGCTTATCAACGCCGGCCCTTATAGCTCTTACTGCATCATCTCCGTAAACTAATTGTTTTGCCATTGTAAATTCACCTCCGTGTGAATTGTTGGATTATCCTTCCACGATTCCCAGGATGTCGTCCTGGTGCATAATAAGCATTTCCTTGTCGTTGATCTTTACTTCCGTTCCGGAATATTTGCCGTAAAGCACCTTGTCGCCGGCTTTCACGTCCATTGAGACCTTTTTGCCGGTATCATCGGTTTTTCCCGGGCCCGCGGCTATTACTTTGCCTTCCTGCGGTTTTTCCTTGGCAGTGTCCGGAATGATTATTCCGCCCTTCTTTGTTTCCTTCTGCTCGATCGGTTCTACAAGAACCCTGTCTCCTAACGGTTTGAGATTCATAACAACACCTCCTGTTTTTTCGCATAATGCTGAAAACTAGCAGTCATGCCTTTCGAGTGCTAATTATAACACACAAAAAAATATTTGTCAATACACCTGATGCCACTAAAAGCTGATCCTAAGCTACTATTCTTCCTTCTTCAAGCTGGATTGTACGGCCGGAGATTCTGGAAAGGGCTTGATTGTGGGTTACCAGTATGAGGGTGATATTCTGTTCTTTTACGAAGCCGCAGAGCATGTCTATAACGCCTGATCCGGATGCGTGGTCCAGGCTGCCGGTGGGTTCATCGGCAAGCAGGAGTTTCGGGCTGTTTACAAGCGCCCTTGCCAGCGCTATGCGCTGCTGTTCCCCTCCGGAAAGCTGTGAAGGAAAATGTTCGGCGCGGTTTTCAAGGTTCACGTCTTTAAGGAGCTGCCTTGCCCTGGCATAGGTTTCTTCTTTTTTGTTTTTCGGGTTTATAAGCGCCGGCAAGGCAAT
>MGVM01000171.1:5617-6898 GCA_001800495.1 Elusimicrobia bacterium RIFOXYB2_FULL_48_7 | reverse complement strand
TGCCTTCGGCGAGGTTTCTTCGGCTGGCGCCGCGGACACAGTTTGGTTCATCCGCACCGGCGGCTTAACAGACAGCAAGTCGCCGCATATATTCCGGCTCCAGGACCTCGGGCTTGACAGGTCGTCGCTTTCAGCGCAGTCTACGGTACAGCACGGGCTCGACCTGGCAGACATAGACGGCAACGCGCTTGTTTCCGGCGCCGTTTACAAGCTGGTGTTCAATTCCGACACTCTCACGAAAGCCGCGCCGCAAATTTTCAGGGCAAATATTACCTATGACACCTCCGTTCATTTCGCCACGGCAACCGACCTTACGCTAAGGTATTTCAATGCCGGCGAAAAGAACGACATGATACGGTTTGATGTGAGGAATAATTCCTCCGTTGGGGCCAACAAGATAGCCCTTTCAAGGATAAAGGTGAAATTCCTTGACCCCGATGATAATGCGCTGTCGCAGGAGCAGGCGTCGAACATGTTCGGCAACCTGTACCTGTTTGCTGACAACGCTGACAATACGCCTACAGGCACCTACCAGGCCAACATCGACACGGCCCCGGCCGCTGTCGTGGACAACTCTAACATTTTGCTGGACGGCTCAGGCGTGCAGGTGATAGATATCTCCACTTCAAACGCGTTGAACCAGGTAAGCGCGGGCACGCAAAAAACATACTTCCTGATAGCCGACCTTACGCCCAACGCGACCTTCACCCTTGAGGGCTTCAAGGCGCGGCTGGAAGACATTTCCTATATCACCGTGAAAGACCTGCCCTCGCTTGTCGGGCAATCCTTGCAGAGTATAACCGCGTTTGAAACATCATCTCCGACTATTATTGCGCCGTCGCCGAACGCGACGCCCCCGGTGCAGCTCTCCAGCGCCACGGAGGTGGAAGTCACGGGCATCACTTTCCAGATTGGGGACAACAACAGTTCCTTTGTGAGCGGATCAGATGGAAAGCTTTATTCTATGAACCATGACGGCGCGTCAGACTGGGTATTTGACGCCGGCAGCAGGATAGTGGGCGACGCTCTCCCCAGCGACTTCTACTGCTACACGGAACCCGCGGGATACCTGTATCTCGGTTCGCAAAGCGGCACACTCTATAAACTCAACCAGTCTAACGGTTCAATTGTATGGTCAAGAACCCCGGGAGGCAACATCACCAACGTGACTGTTTTTGAAAGCGGCCAGGGAGCCGGGGTGTATGCCGCCACGACTAACCAGAAGGTTTATAAATATACATTCGCGGGCAATCCTCACCCGGACTGGACTTACGGCGGGGC
>MGVM01000171.1:0-5586 GCA_001800495.1 Elusimicrobia bacterium RIFOXYB2_FULL_48_7 | reverse complement strand
CCGATAATCGACGATTACACTGCGGGCGTCAATGCCATGTGGTATAAAACGCAGAACTCAAAGATCATCAAGATAGGAAATTCAAATGTTGACGGCGGGCAGATGCTCTCCCAGGCCGCAATTGACGGCGAAATAACCGGCTTTGACCTGGATGCGGGCCAACTGAATGGCGCGGGCAACAAGCACCTTATCTACATTGTCGGCACAGATAAAAAAATAACCTGCAGGTACTCAAGCGCGCTCGGGGTGAAATCTTCCAGCTGGACGGATTATGACTGCGGTTCAGCCATAAGATCCGGCCCGTACCTGGAACAGTTGCCCGGAGTGGGCGCCGTCGCGGCGTATTTCGGCGCGGATAACGGCAGGTTGTACAAGGTAAATGCCACCAGCGGTGTGTTTACCTGGGCGTACCAGACCGGCGGGCCCATAAATTCCACCATTTTCATTTATAATAATTACGTCTATTTCGGCTCCGATGACGGCTACGTTTACGCGATAAACAAGAATGACGGGCAGGGCATGCGCTCCGGCTTCCCGCTGAAAGTCAACGGCGAGGTGAGGACCTTGAACGTTGACGAGGAAGAACTCTGGGATTCAGACCCGGGGACCAATGCCGTGAGGTTATATATAGGAACAGCCGACGGCGGCTTCCTAACCAAGGACATCAGCCAATAGAAACGGCAGGGATAGTTAAAATTATAGACACCACCCCGCCTGATATATGCAAAATGAGGGGCTGTTTTACCGTCGATGTATGAAAAATCGTAGGGGGTGTTTTGGGCAAAAATAGGGGTAACGATTTTGGGGTATTTTTAAGGGTAAGAATGCATTAAAATGCAGAATTTCAAGTTAAAAAGGAGCGTAAAACCATGAACAGACTAAAAACAGCAGTAATCCTAATGGTAGTGATGGCTTTAACAGTAGGGACATCAGTAGCAATGGCACAGAAACCGCCGATGCCCGAGTCAGGCACAGCGATGAAAGATGAGGTTGAAACTCAAAACCCTAATGTGCCGAAGGAAGAAAAGACACAAGCAGGTAAACAAAACAAGCAAGTGACGGGACAAGCAAAAACTGAACAAATTGAGAACAAGCGAAATCTAAAGAATCAATTAATGGTCAAGAAAAGCACTTTCACGTATCCTGCTGATGTCGGGTCTCGTGGAATGCGAGGAAAATCTGAACCACGACAAAAATTGGAATACTATAAGGATAAGATTGTAATGCCAAACAAAAATGACTTGAAACAGTTTGTTGATAAGTCAGTGTATTCTATGAAAATAATTTGTGTACTTGCACAAGTCATAGAACCATACAAAGATTGGGGGTATTTTGGGAAGGAAATGCCAGTAGTGAACAAAAATATGACTGCTGAAAGTCTCATATCTTTACTAAATAATATTTCACAAAACACAACTTTCTATCATATTTTCACTCATAATTTTGAAATGCCCATCAATTCTGAAAAGTGGTTATCATTAAAAATGGGACAAGGCTCTGATATATTATTAGTAAATGAAACAAAGGAAAAACCTATTCACCAATTATTTGACCGGTCACCCGTGATAGACTTAGACGTAAAAACATTTATGAAAAAGAATGCGGAAGATATTTATATTTTTCTTCAGTTAAACGGTTATTTTATGTTTGAAGGAAGTGGAAATTCAAATTCTGAAAAAGAATTAGCCATTTTGCCTTCAGGTGAAGATACGATTATTGTTGGCGGAAAGAGATATTTTGAAGGTACCACTATGGAAAATATTGATGTATTTGGAAATCCGTCTGAATCAGAGAAGGTTAAAGGTATTCGCGATTCTGAAAAATCATATATATTTTTGGTTTCATTGGAAAAATTAAAATAATTTAGTGAGGATAAATTTTATGAATTCGCTTAGAAAAGTATTATTGTTCGTAGTAGGTATAATCCTTCTAACTGTATGTAATCTTAGAGCAGATATAACAGTTGTTGAAAATACCTCTATTATCCTTGATCCCATGAACGGAGCAATATACAATTATAGCAATATTGGATTTAATGCCAGTTGCTATCTGTTTATTATAACAGACGGTCTTGAGAGTAGTGTTAAACAAGCAACCGTGACAGTTTACAGAAAAAAGATGCCCTCAGGAGAAACAGAACAAATCGGCACATATACAAAAGATATTACTTTTACACAAGGAGTTGAACAATATCCTGTATTTTTTGATTATTCTGGAATCAAAGAACATTCTGACGGTGTTTATTGGACGTGGTGTAAGGTAGCATTTGAAGGTAATGAAGGTGCCAGTTCTAATACTCCTCAATATCAGGTTGATTTATGCGACCTGTATTGTGAAAATATAACCCCCGCACCAAATTCTATTTTGAATTCAAAAAATGCAACAATTTCTGCAACCTTTGTTGACCCTGTTGTGAATGGTTATGCAAGTGGTGTAGATATTACTCTTGGGAAAACTAAAATATTCTTTGATGGTAGCGACATTACTGAAGCGGTGAGAGGTTCTTATGCTACTTTGACCGAAGGTGGTTTCAGTCATGCACTTGCTGATTTGGCAGATGGAGTACACACTGTAAAAGTAGAAGGATGGGACAAAGCAGGAAATATTTCAAATACAGAATGGCATTTTACCACAGACACCACCCCGCCGGTAATAAAGCCCATCACCGTAACACCTTTATTAGGCCCGGGAGGTTCATGGAACGGGGATACCATGATAGTCGGAAAAATGGAATGGTCCATTGACCCATATACTAATCAGCCCTCTTATAAAGTGCCGGTTAGCAAATCAATAGATTTTGAAATCCCCTATGAAGACCCTGTTCCTGGAAGCGGGATAAATGCGATAAATGTATCCGTAAGCGTAAGCGGCGATGGCGTGCAGGTGACTAACATTACCAAGGATGCAACAAAAATCACTTTTCATGTAGGGAACCTGTCCTGGGGCAAGCATGTGGCAACTGTGAGTGTATGGGATTTAGCTGGTAATGAAAAAGTATACACGTTCACATTTTACATTTGGCCTGACAGAACAGTCAGTTTCAATAAATATTACTTATCAGCTGCAAAAAACCCCGGTGGGGATTATCCCTGGTTTCATTTTGGAGCAGCCGGCCAGCCCTGGCAGCACTTTAGCCAGGACGTATTAGATTACTACGCAGGGAAATACTGTCACACCCAGCCGTTAGGGGTTGACTTTATAGGAGCAACCAATGGCCAGGGATTTTTTTATAAGGGGCCAATAACCGAATGGGGGGAATGGGACGAGGAATACCCTGATAATGCCCCGCATGCTCAGGAAGCAGGCGGTACCGGCATGTATTGCGGCCTTGCGGAAGGGTACCTTAACGCGCAGATAGCCTACATAGGCGATTATCAGCCCGGTCAATTAACCGGGTTTAGCTGTACAACGCCAGATGATCCGGGCAATTTGTTTGTAAATATCTACGCAATGGATTATTGTGATAATATAACGGCATCAGCCGGCGGAGCTGGTTCGGGGGTATATAACCTTGGTACACAGGATGTAAAAGAAGTGGCATACATACACGCCGCAATAACAGCCCGGGGGAATAAAACGCATGTATCGTTTACTGACATAAACCTGCCGGCCGGCAACCAGAACAATACAATAGACGATAATTTAGATCCGCCGCAAAGCGCCAGCCTGTTAGGCATAAATAAGCAGGAAAACAAGATAAAAGAATACGATGAATCGAATAATTTAATAAAAGAGCTGGCAATTCCGTCATTAATAGAATCCACGGATGTAGTGAAATACGGAACTGACTTTTATGTTGCTGACTGCAGAAGCAAAAGCATAATAAAATTTGATACAAACGGCGCGCAGACAGGGGCGCTGGGAACCGGGCTTTTTACTTCTATAGGCACTTTAGGGATAAACAAAGAGCTTGGAAGAATATACGCCCTGGATTTGGGCGATGAAAACACCCCGCCGGTGGTAAGGGTATTTAGCATAGCCACTGGAAGCCAGTTAAATGCGGTAGGTTCAGGGTTAAATAACCCGCGGGCAGTATCAGCGGATACCGAAGGCAATATTTATATAGCGGATACCGGCAACAACCGTGTGGTTGTGTATGATGCCTATGGAAACGCCCGCCTTGAGCTGCCGGCCAGCGCGGTAAAGGCGCCGGAGGGAGTGGCTGTAGATGAATATGGGAATATTTATGTGTCTGATACGGGAAACGGATCAATAAGCAAATACGATTCCGCAGGGAATTTCTTGAGCGGTTTAGCTACGGAGACTCCACGGCCGAAAGGCATGTCGATAAATAAAGACGGTGAATGTATTTATGTGTCAGATAGTGAAAACAAAAATGTAGTAAAATATTTTAATTTTTCAAAGCCATGTTTTTACGTAACGCCTACGGCAAAGATTAGTTCGCTAACCGATGGGCAAATGGTCCTTCCCACTCAAATTGCATATAACTCAGGAGTAAAAACCCTTGAAATCAAAGGAACAGCAAAAGCGGATAGCACGGCTCTTACCGGGTGGGCTCTTTCCTATGGCGCCGGTAAAAACCCGTCCGCCTGGGAACCAATCCCGGGCGCGAACGGAACAGCAAACAAAATAAATGAAACGCTTAGTAATTGGGACCTTACCTCGCTTTCAGCCGGGGTATACACGCTGAAACTAACCCTAAATTACAACACAAATATTCTTGGAGTGCCATTAACCAAAACCCAGGAACACAAAGTATCCGTAATCCTGGCCGATTGGTCAAATTTCAGGGACAATTTTGAAGTCAGCCAGGAAAACCTGTTTTGGCTGGCTGATTTCCCGGAAATCAGTTCTTACAGCTGGAACACGGCTAAAAGCCAGGATAACGCGCCTGGCGGTTTCGCGATAACAGAAGAGGATTCTTTTAGCCCTACCAAAAGCTATAAAGCGTTAAACCCGCCATCAACCCCGGCCCCAGCCTACTATTTAACGTCTCCTTTAATAGATTTACGCGGTAAGACATCTGCTACATTAAAATTCCGGCATAAATATAACCTTCCAGGAAGTTTAAACGCATATTTAGTAACTTTAGGAAACAATGAACGCATATATCCGATAAACAGCTATCCAAGTTTTTCAGATGTTGTCAACCAAAGTTATTCAGGGGAAAATAATAGTTGGGTTGAAGAGGTATATGTACTGGATAGTTACGCGGGCCAGGTATTTCATGTGCAGTTCGTAACAGACCGGGACGCATCTTCGCCTGAAGGGTACTGGTACATAGACGATTTCGTAATAGATAGCGATGTCCAGGTTAATCCCGTCGATTATGTAGGCGGGCCGGTAACCTTTTTATCACAATCATTTGACCCCGGAAGAAACGGGTGGGTAAAATCCGATTCAGACCTGGCCAACTGGCAATTAAACGGTAATTGTCAAAGCGCGCCGTATAGCATGGCCATGACAGCCAGCCAAAACCAGTTTTCCGGCAACACAAAGAAGTATTTATACTCCCCGAAAATAGATTTAACGCAAACCAGCGGCGCTATCCTGCAATACAGCCAAAAGTATGATTTTACCGCTGGTGTTAACGGAGGAAATGTCGAGATATCTGTGGATAACGGG
>MGVM01000170.1:2238-5585 GCA_001800495.1 Elusimicrobia bacterium RIFOXYB2_FULL_48_7 | reverse complement strand
GGCGTAGTTGGAATCAAAGATGAGGTAATTCTTTTTGTCGCGGAATACAGCAAACCCGCTCAGGTTGACCAGGTTTTTGTTTATCGTTTTATCATACTTGGCCATTTCTTTCGGAAAATAAACCTTCATCAGCTCAAG
Organism: Elusimicrobia bacterium RIFOXYB2_FULL_48_7; assembly: GCA_001800495.1. Lineage (GTDB taxonomy): Bacteria > Elusimicrobiota > Endomicrobiia > CG1-02-37-114 > XYA2-FULL-39-19 > OXYB2-FULL-48-7. The sequence continues at coordinate 5,447 of MGVM01000170.1, read as the reverse complement.
CACGGCGGTGATGTTGACCCTCGGGCCGTCGTTAATCACGGGAAGGTGGCCGTCGGGCATGGACAGCGCCTTGAGCGAAGCAATGGACTTGAATACCATCGCCTTGAATGAAGCCGGAACGCTGAACCCGTTTGCCTTTGAGGCAATAAGCACGTCCCTGAAGTGTGTGATAATGAAAGGGAAATACGCGGGCACGCCTTCCACGTTGATACCGTTGGGGTGGAACTCGTGGCGGATGCTCTTAACCTGCATCTTCAGCGCGAACTTGCGCCATTTTTCGCTGTCCGGGTGGTCAATGAGCACAGAGGCCATGTAGAGCACCAGCATCCTCAGCGAAAAGTGATTGTCGTATTTTATTGGAAGGTCGGTCGCGGTCCAGTATATGTTTTGCGCGTGGTATGTTATGTAATAATAAAGCTTGTCCTGGTGTTCTTCAAGCGCTTTTGAGCCCTTCAGGAAATACGCGCACCATAAAAGCACCAGCAGGCGCTGGGCGGGTTGGAAATCGTACCATTCCCAGTCGGCGGGGTCATTGAATGATTTCATTGTTCCCGTGGCAAGGCTTTCATCGCTTTTACGGATTAATTTCTCGAGCTCTATGAACGCCTTGCGGGTGGGCGGATAACCGATGGATCTTTCCCAGTCAGCTGCGATTTCAAAGAATTTTTTAGCGTATTTCTCGTTTTTGGTCAGGTAGTACATCCGGCAGAGTGGGGCAAGGAAATAAAGCCGGTTCAGGAAGCAGGTCATCTCTATGTAACGCAGTTTCGCGTATTTTTTCCAGTCGATTTTACCGTTCGCGCACCAGTGCTTCAGGATATCGCCCTTCATCAGCCCGTCGGCAATCGGTTTGTCCTTGCGGGTGCCCAGGAATTCGTCAAAAATAAAGCTCGCGCCGCCGTCAAGCGGGTAGAGTTCAAAGAAATCATACTTGCGCAGTAAGCTGTCAGGGATGTAAAATTCGCCTTTGATCCATTTCGGTTGCATAACTTGTCTCCTCGTGGAAACTGATTTTATAATATTTGTGCGCACAATTCAAACTTTTGTTGTTTGTTACTGCTCAGTAGTTGCCGATTCATCGGCTGTGTTTCTTGAAAGTACCCTCAAAAATCAGTAGAATGGGTTCAAGGAGATAAACCAATATGAGTAAAGTTTTGCTGAACGCTGAAGTCATAACGCCGTTCCAGGTGCGCAAGGAAAGCGTTATTGTAATTGAAAACGAGAAAATAAAGGAACTGGGCAACAAGAAGAATGTTAAGTATTCCAAAAACTCAGAAATCCACGACCTGGCGGGAAAATATGTGGTGCCCGGGTTCATCGACCTGCACGTGCACGGCATAGCCGGCAACGATTTCTCTGAACCGGCCGCCTGTGACTTTGAAAAAATCACAAACAGCTTCCTGTCCCACGGGATTACCGGTATACTGATAACCCTCATACCGAAACCCAAAAAAGAGCTCATCAAGGACATACGCTTTTACACCAACCTGATATCAAAACTGAAAAAACCGAACATTATCTGCGGCCTGCACCTTGAAGGGCCGTTCCTGAACAAGAAAATGCACGGGGCCATACACCCGGATTCATTGTGGACGCCTGATTTCGACGACTGGTGTTCCTTGTACGAGGCCTCCCTCGGCAACCTTAAACTGATGACCATTGCGCCGGAGCTTCCCGGGTGCATAGAGATCATCAGGGATGCTTCCCTGAAAGGCGTGGCTACTTCGATCGGGCACACGGAAGCCGATTATGATACAATTTTAACCGCGATCGACAACGGGCTGGCTCAGGTAACACATATTTACAACGCCATGCACCAGACTCACCACAGGGACCCGGGAGTTCTCGGCGCCTGTTACACATCCGATGAACTGAAAGTCCAGCTTATCGCGGACGGCATACACGTGCACCCCGTAACGATGGAGTTCCTTGTCAAAATAAAAGGGGTAAACGGCATTATCCTTGTCAGCGACGCCATAGCGCCTGCCACTCTGCCGGAAGGCAATTATACTTTCGGCGGCCAGAACATCCAGATTAAAGACAAGAAAGTGCTTCTTGCCGATGGCACTATCGCCGGGAGCTGCCTTACCCTTGATACCGCTTTCAAGAACATGGTAAAGGAAGTCGAGGTGCCTATCACGGGCGCCGCGCGCATGGCCTCCCTTAATCCCGCCAGGGTCCTGAGGCAGGACAATGCGAAAGGCATAATATCCGTGGGAAAAAACGCCGACCTGGTTGTCCTTAACAAAGACCTGGAAGTGGAAATGACCATTCTCCAGGGCGAGATCCTCTACAAAAAACAGTAATACCTCTGATTTCCACCGGGTGGCAAAAAGTCAACACATTTCGGTTAAATGCCTATTGACATGGTTCAGCAGATTGTATATAATACATAATTGTAAGGATTACAAATATGGAAAAAGTCAGAAAACTACTGGAATCAAAGAACATCAGGCCGACGTACCAGCGGTTGAAGATCCTCAAGTACCTCACGGAGAGCAAAGAGCACCCGACCGTTGACAGGATATACGGGGTGATGAAGAAAGACATACCAACTATATCAAAAACCACGGTATACAACACCTTGAACTCTTTGGTTGAAGCCGGCGTGGCGCTTCCTATTATTATAACCGGCAAGGAAGCCCGGTTCGATTCGAATGTTATGCCTCATCACCATTTCTACTGCGAAAAATGCGGCAAGATATTGGACCTCAAGGTTGAGTGCGAACATTTTAAAAAAGGAAGCATACACGGCCATTCGATAAAGGAATTGCACGGGTATTACAAGGGGATTTGCAAAAACTGTCTGTAAGGTTTCGCACTTTGCTCAAAATAGGAGAAAATTTTGGACTCTAAAGCGCTTTATAAGATCACTTATGGTATCTATATCGTCTGTTCAAAAAAAGGCGTAAAGGTAAACGGGCAGGTGTTGAACAGCCTTTTTCAGGTAACCGCTGAGCCGCCTACCATGGCGATAAGCGTGAATAAGAAGAACCTTACCTGGGAGTATATTAAGGAAAGCGGGTTTTTCACGGTCTCGGTTCTTTCAAAGGATGTGCCCATGCCGTTTATAGGCATGTTCGGGTTCAAGTCCGGCAGGGATACGGACAAGTTCAAGGGGATCAATTATAAAACCAGCGCGTCAGGCGTGCCGGTGATCACTGACTATACAACCGGTTATTTTGAAGCGGGAGTCATAGACAGCATTG
>MGVM01000170.1:0-2211 GCA_001800495.1 Elusimicrobia bacterium RIFOXYB2_FULL_48_7 | reverse complement strand
GCAGGATTACCGGGGCAGAGGTGTTAAGCGACGCCGACCCGATGACTTACGCTTACTATCACCAGGTTAAAGGCGGAAAGTCGCCGAAAAACGCGCCTACTTACATCGCGCCGGATAATATAAAGGAAGAGCTAAAAACCAAAAAACAGGGGGTTGGTACGATGTCAAAATACAAATGCACGGTTTGCGGCTATATTTACGACCCGGAAAAAGGCGACCCGGACTCAGGGGTAGCGCCGGGCACGTCGTTCGAGCAAATCCCGGATACGTGGGTTTGCCCTGTGTGCGGGGTCAAAAAAGACCAATTTGAAAAAATCTAGCCGGATTTGCAAACAATCCACGAAAAGACGCACCCAAAGCCGGGTGCTCGGTTGGGCTCCTAGGTCAAAGCCAGAGCCGTCGCCCAAAACGCTTTTCTTAGGATTGTTTCCAAATCCTCTGTGTGAGGAATAAATTGGAGGGTGTTATGAAAGATAAGGTGGAAGCGGCATTGGCGAAGGTTAGGCCGTCTCTGCAGATGGACGGCGGCAACGTGGAACTGGTGGATGTTAGCAAGGACGGGGTTGTGAAGGTCAAGCTGACAGGCGCCTGCGGGCACTGCCCTATGAGCCAGATGACCCTGAAGATGGGGATTGAGCAGGTTTTGAAGGAAGAAGTGCCGGAAGTGAAGGAAGTAGTAGCGATATAAAGCGGTCTTGAAAACAAATTCACGAAAAGGGGGTTACATTATGAGCGGATGCAATTGCTGTGGCGGAAAAGAGTGTACACCGGAAGAGAAGAAGAAAGTTTATAAGTGCGAATGCTGCGGAAAGACCTCGGAAACACCTAAGGATTGCTGCAAGAAACCGATGAAGGAAACGAAGTAAGAAAGGAAGGAGTATATATGCCTAATTTTTTCTCACCAAGCGAAATAGTGCAGATGGGCGTGGAAATAGAAAAGAACGGCAGGGATTTTTATAACGCCGTTGCCGGGCTTTCAAAGTCAGCCGGAGCTAAAAAGATTTTTGAGTTCCTTGCAGGCGAGGAAGACAAGCATATAAAGGTTTTCGAAGATATCCTGTCGACCGTTGAAAAGTACGAGCCGCCGGAAGCGTACACGGAGGAGTATTTTTCATACCTCAGGGCGCTCTCGGAAAGCCACGTGTTCACTAAAAAGAACCAGGGCACTGAGATCGGCTCGAAGGTGAAAACAGACAAGGAAGCTATCAACCTGGCTATTGGTTTCGAGAAGGACTCCATCCTGTTCTACTATGAGATGAAGAAGCTTGTCCTTGCGGATTCCCACAAAGCGATAGACCGACTGGTGGCGCAGGAACAGGAACATTTAAAAAAGCTTACGGAACTATCCCAAAATATAAGGTAAAGAGTATGAAAAAAACGTCCAATTTCAGGGCAAAAGTGTTTGAAATGGGGAAGCTGGTCAGTTACCAGAAGAATTCCGTTGTCAGCCAGACGCTGATATCGAAGAAAACCGGCACTGTCACGCTTTTTGCCTTTGACAAAGGGCAGGGGTTGAGCGAACATACTGCCCCGTTTGACGCCCTGGTGTATATTTTGGACGGGCTGGCCCGGATAAACATCGCAAAAAAGCCGTTTACCGTTAAAAAAGGGCAGATGATCATCCTGCCGGCCGGAAAGCCGCACAGTTTGTCCGGCATCAAAAGTTTCAAGATGGCGCTGGTAATGATAAGGGGCTAGCACCTCATACGCTATGGAAAATTTTCTTGAATTGCTCAATACTGCGTTTATCGCCGAATACGAGGATGTTTTCCTTTATTTAAGGGAATCATCCATATTCAAGAAGAAAATAGCTGGCGGTGAAAAATTGGCTGAAATCTTTGAGGATTTCAGCGTAATGGAGCTTAAGCACGCAGATTTGCTGGCGATGAAGCTCATAAAGCTCGGCGGCAGGCCAACCTGGCAGTTCAGGCAGATTGACGACAGCGCTTCCCTTAAGGATACGCTCCAGCGGCATGTGATATCCGAAAGCCGGTTGTACAAAATCTACACTGACCTCATAGACGCCTGCGCGGATAGGAATTTCAAGATTGTGTTAAAAGGCATCCGGGACAATGAGAAGGAACACCTGGAAAAAGTAACGTATTTATTAAAGAAAATTAAATTTTGAAATAGGGGACGGAGTCAGTTTATCAGTTTAATAAGTGCTGATAGTCAAGTCTGATAATATGTTAGATACCTCACAAATTTGTT